>CAZWOY010000042.1:0-15328 GCA_964635255.1 uncultured bacterium | reverse complement strand
TGTCTATGTTATTACTTTACAATGGTATGGAATATTGAGTTTCAAACGCCCGTTGTAGCATATCTTGCGGCGATTTAAGCCTCTCAATTATTCCGACTGCCAGGATATCTGTATGAAAAACATATATTTCGCTGTCTGTAAGGTTGATTATTTGTTCGAATTGAAACATTAAGTTATTCTTTTTAACTATTTTAGGCACTGGCATTTTAAACTCCTTTTATTTATGGTCGAAACATTTTTGTGTTCGCAGGTGACATTATTTTAGAATTTCAACAATTGACTCGTGAAGTAAGTCGATTTATTGCCTTCTAAAATACCCCCCCCCCTCAAAATCCTTACTCACGAGAATATAACACATCAAAACTGGATTTTACACTTTTCTCGATTAGAATATTATTTTCTCGCTAAATACTGTCAAAAACTATGAAAATCAGAAATATAAAAATGAAATATCTTAGCAATATTATTCATTAATCTGTATTGACTGCAAAATTTGGACATAAGTTAAAACTGATCGCCCAATTGGGTAATACATAAAGTGCGACGCCTTGGTTTTCGACGACATCGGATATGTCCAGCGCAACGTTGGGAGATGAATATTTTTACAAATCTTGTCTATGCATCGTTATGAATCAAACAGCATTATCTTGACGAGCAATTTGCAAATTATCTGGGCGCGCGGCATTTTCAAAAACTCAACTACGAAAACTAGCGCCGTGCTAGACCTTTTACTCCAGCGCTGCATATCTTTCTTGTTAAACCGGTGGAGTTGTTGTGTAGAGGCTTCCGTGGAATCGAATCGCTTTACAGAAGTCTGTTGGGATATTTTTCTTGCTTCTTTAGAATGGATATTCCTCCAAGAATTACCACATGTAATTAATAATTAAGTACATAAAAAATTAGTGCAATTGCTATTATCTTTTTATTAAATATTACTTAAATGATTGTTCTATATTTGAAAATATAAGTATTTTTGCTTATACTATTAGCGAATGATAAATTTGTGAAAAGTGCATATTTTATCGTTACTGCGAAGGTTGGAATCTATCTTGCCTTATCGTAAGCGCTGAAAAAACATGGATTCCTGCCTTCGCAGGAACGACAAGGCAAGCCTACTTTAATTCAAAATTTGGTTTTTTACACATGAATCATGCACAGAACAGACAAAAAAGAATCCATGATTCCAAAAGAAAAAGAAGAGTGGACACTTTAGCTTCATTGAAGAGGCAATATTCTTGTTTTTCAACGTTTTATATCTCAAGATAAAATGAAAGATTTAATGCGCCGCCTTTTCCCAATCTGCCGCAGCATAACCGGCAGCGGCGTCAGGGAAACCCTAAAAATTCTTAGCGAAACAATCCCGCTTGAAATCCACGAGGTTCCATCCGGGACGAAGGCTTTCGACTGGAATGTTCCGCGCGAGTGGAATATCCGCGACGCCTGCGTCAAGGACAGCGCCGGCAGCCGCATTATCGATTTTCAGCAAAACAATGTTTCGGTTGTAAGTTATAGCGTCCCGGTAAAAAAGAAACTATCTTTGGAAGAATTGAAACCTCATTTGCATACTCTGCCCAATCAGCCCGATGCCATTCCATACAGGACGAGCTACTATAATGAGAACTGGGGTTTCTGCCTTACGCACAGGCAATTCGAGACGCTTGTAGAGGACGAGTATGAAGCGGTTATCGATTCGACGCTCGAAGACGGTTCTTTGACCTATGGCGAGTTCTATCTCCCCGGCAAATCAGAGGATGAAGTTCTGCTTTCGACCTATCTGTGTCATCCATCGCTGTGTAACGACAATCTGTCAGGCGTTGTGGTTACGCATACATTAGCCAACCTGTTAAAAGAAAAAGACTTAAACTTTTCCTATCGTTTTATATTCATCCCGGAAACGATCGGCTCGATCGTCTGGCTTAGCCGGAATGAGGATAAGACAGATAGAATCAAGCACGGTTTGGTTGTAACTTGTGTCGGAGACCGCGGCTCAATGACTATAAAAAATCCCGGCGAGGCCATGCCGAGATCGACCGGATTGTCGAATACGTTTTGAGAAAATCAGGCGATCCTTATAAAATTTTGGACTTTTGGCCTCAAGGCAGCGATGAGCGACAGTATTGTTCCCCCGGCTTCAACCTGCCGATGGGCGGCCTGATGAGAACTCCTTACGGCATGTTCCCGGAATACCATACATCTTTGGATAATTTAGACTTTATCGATGAGGAATGCCTGCAAGATACTGTCAACAAGTATCTTGAGGTTATTAACATGATAGAGCGGAATAGAATCTACATCAATACCAATCCGAAATGCGAACCTCAATTGGGCAAGCGAGGCCTATACCGCGCCATCGGCGGCGGCAAGCAAGCCGTCGATCACAAAGCGATCACCTGGCTGTTGAATCTTTCCGACGGAAACCATTCGCTTCTCGACATTTGCGAACGTTCCGATGTGGATTTTAAAACGGTTGCCGAATCTGCTGAAGCGTTGATAAATGCAAACCTGCTTGTGGAAAAAGCAAAATAATTTGTTTATTTAGTATTTTTCTTTTACCTTAAAAGGTTATTTATTTTTGATTGAAAAATACTGAGTCCACCACATGAAACAAGTTCTTCAAGACTTGAGGAGCGGAAATACATACCTCGAAGACGTTCCCGTCCCGGCGCCGGGACGTAAGAACGTCTTAATTGAGACGTCGAATACTCTCATATCAGCCGGCACGGAAAGGATGCTGGTTGAATTTGGCAAAGGCAACTTTATCCAAAAAGCCAAATCGCAGCCTGAAAAAGTCAAGCAGGTTTTAGATAAAATAAAAACCGACGGGCTTAAGCCGACGGTGGAAAACGTGTTCGCAAGACTTGGCGAGCCGATGCCTTTAGGTTATTGCAACTCCGGATTCGTCCGAGAATTAGGGGCGGAAACAACTGGATTTGAAATCGGCGACCGAGTGGCGTCGAACGGTTCGCATGCCGAATTTGTTTCAGCGGGACAGAACTTATGCGCGAAAATCCCGAATAATGTTTCCGACGAAGAAGCCGCCTTTACGGTAATCGGTTCGATAGCGCTGCAGGGCGTGCGGCTGCTTGAGCCGGCTTTAGGCGGAACATATTTCGTAATGGGCTTGGGATTAATCGGACTTATTACCGTCCAAATTCTAAAAGCCAACGGCTGCCGCGTCATCGGATCCGATTTTAGCCCGCAGAGAATTGAACTTGCAAAGCAGTTTGGCTGCGAAACAGTCGATCTTGCTTCGGGCGGAGATCCGATTAGCGCCGGTATGGCTTTTACCGACGGCATGGGTATAGACGGCGTCGCAATAACC
Organism: uncultured bacterium; assembly: GCA_964635255.1. Lineage (GTDB taxonomy): Bacteria > Electryoneota > AABM5-125-24 > Hatepunaeales > Hatepunaeaceae > CAZWOY01. The sequence goes on along the minus strand of CAZWOY010000042.1, from coordinate 12,006 downwards.
GCTTCAACCAAATCGAACGATCCGGTCCATCAAGCCGCCCAGATGTCTCGCAAGCGCGGCAAAATCGTCTTGGTGGGAGTCGTCGGTCTGGAACTGAATCGCAGCGACTTCTACGATAAAGAACTGACATTTCAAGTCTCCTGTTCCTACGGGCCCGGACGCTATGATCCAAGATATGAGCAGGAAGGCGTCGATTACCCTCGCGGCTACGTGCGCTGGACCGAGAAACGGAATTTCGAAGCAGTATTGCAATTGATGTCGGAGGGCAAACTCGACGTAAAACCTTTGATAACTCACAGGTTCAAGCTCAACGAAGTTGCCGAAGCGTATCAGCTCCTATCCGGCGATAGCAGCGCGCTTGGGATATTGTTGGAATATGAACAAGCAAAAACGCAAGCCGAAGTCGAGAAAAAGTTTTCCCGCCGCATTTCTTTCAGTTCACCCCCTGAAAAAGCCTGTCGCGCCGGAATCATCGGCGCCGGAAATTTTGCTAAAATCGTTTTCCTGCCGGCTTTGAGCAAAACCGGCGCCGCATTGGTCAGCATCGCCGTCGATAGCGGTCCCGCCGGTACTTATGCCGCGAAAAAGTTCAACATTAGCCGTTCTGTTACAGATTTGGAAGATATCTTCGACGCAGACGACGTCAATACCGTTTTTATACTCACTCAGCATGACACTCACGCCCGGTTTACCGGCAGAGCGATCGAAGCCGGCAAGCATGTTTATGTAGAAAAACCGTTAGCCGTCGATATGGATGGATTGAGTTATGTTTATGAAGCGGCGCGCCGAAGAACCGAGACTAGTCGATCCGGTTCAGACAAACTCAACCAACAGATCATGGTCGGCTTCAACCGAAGATTCTCGCCTCATATCAGGAAAATCAGGGATTTGGTAAAATCACGTTCCGGGCCTGTCTGCATGCATTTTACGGTCAACGCCGGAGCAATCCCCGCCGATAGCTGGGTGCATGATCGTAAGAAAGGCGGCGGCAGGATTATCGGCGAGGGCTGTCATTTTATCGATACGATTAGATATATAATTGGATGTCCGATTTCAACCGTTTATTCGCAGCAGGTCGATCACGCCGCCGATGGCATACAGGAAGATAAAATGACCATCCAGTTGAAATTCGAAGACGGCAGCATTGGAACCGTCCATTACTGGGCGAACGGTCCTAAATCCTACATCAAGGAGCAAACGCTGTTATTCGTCGATGGTAAAATTATTGAGATGAAGAATTTCCGCGAAACCGTCGGCTGGGGATTTAAAGGATTTAAAAAATTCAACACATCAAATACGATCAAAGGGCATCAGATTGAAATCCGCGAATTCTGCGACCGTATAAAGAGCGGCGGAGGCAATTTAATTCCTTTCGATGAAATCGTCGAAGCGACTCTTGCCTCTTTCGCGGCTGTAGAAAGCGCAATTGACGGTAAAGTCCATTCGATGAAAGAGTGGCATGATAAAATCGAAAACTGGAATAGCGATAAATGAAAATAATGTCCGTAGTTGGCGCAAGACCTAATTTTATCAAAATTGCGCCGTTTGCGAGAGCTCTCAATAAATTAAACCATAAAGACAAAAAAGAGATTCAGCATGTTTTGGTTCACACCGGGCAGCATTTCGACTATAACATGTCGATGTCTTTCTTCGACGAGCTCAGCATTCCCGAACCGGGTCATTATTTAGGCGTCGGTTCCGGGTCGCACGCTTATCAAGTCGGGCAGACGATGATCGAGTTCGAAAAGATCATGCTGGAGGCAAAACCCGATTGGATCGTCGTAGTCGGAGATGTAAACGCTGCCATAGCCTGTTCGGTAACAGCAAAAAAATACTCATTCAAAGTTGCCCACATTGAATCGGGTCTTCGATCGAACGACTGGGAGATGCCGGAAGAAATCAACCGAATCGTCACTGACCGGTTGAGCGACCTACTGTTGACGCCCTGCCGATTCGCCGACGCCAATCTTAAAGCTGAAGGCGTTTCCGACGATCGCATCGAGCGCGTTGGCAATATTATGATCGACACGCTGGACTACAACCGCGATTTGTTCGACGGCAGGGAGCCATCGGAAATCATATTGAGTCATTTATTCAACAATAATCTGTCGCCGCATCTTAAACCGGGAGATAAATACGGCGTTCTAACGCTTCACAGACCTTCCAATGTCGATCTCTATGAGATAATCGATCCTTTATTGAATGCTCTGTTAGACATTTCCAGGCAAACGCCGATAGTTTTCCCGGCGCACCCTCGAACACAGAAACAATTGAAAGAATTCGGACTGTGGGAAAAGCTGGTCGAGATGGAAAGTTTCTTTCTGCTGGAACCGGTCAGTTATGTCAATATGATGACTCTGATTAAGAATTCGTCGATTATAATGACGGACAGCGGCGGCTTGCAGGAAGAGGCGACTGTATTCGATATTCCCTGCATGACGCTTCGCTGGAACACGGAGCGACCGGTAACTTTAGCCGAAAACGGCGGCACGAGCTATTTAGTCGGAAACGATCCGCAAAAGATAAGGGAAACGTATGATACAATTTCCGTGGATCCGCCCAAAGGCGCTCGGCCGGAACTATGGGACGGTCATACTGCCGAACGCGTCGTTGAGAGTTTGATAAGCCATAGCTAACCAATCGAACATATCAAAACCGCGTTTGTACTATTTACTGTTCAAAACGATTCTGCGTTTGGGAATCGGACGAGTGGCTTATATGGTCTGGTATAGATTAAGTTTGAAATCGGGGTATCGGAAATTGTTCTTTCCGGCTTCGGAATATCGTTTGCCCGATCCGATTGTGACAGATTTTAAATTTAAACCGGTGCATGATTATCCTTATGACAGAGATTCACTAATCGATCACGCCAATCGTCTGTGCAATGGAGAAATGCAATACTTTTCCTATCACTGGGGCAAAGCAGGCGATCCGCCCAACTGGTTTCGCAATCCGTTTACGGGACAGGAAGTTTCGGATCCGAAACGCCATTGGACAATAATTGGCGACTTTGAAAAGAAGGTCGGAGACATAAAATTCATCTGGGAGCCTTCCCGATTCAACTGGGCGCCAATTTTAGCGCGAGCCTGTCGAGTAACCGGCGATGCAAAATACTTGCGGATATTTCAAAAGTGGTCGATCGATTGGCTGGCGAAAAATCCCATCAATGCCGGACCTAACTGGAAATGCGGACAGGAAAGCGCTATAAGGCTGATGAATCTGATATTAGCGATACATATTCTCAATCACGATCCGACTAAATTTAGCAAATATGCTCAAAGTGAATTAAAACTGCCTTTTAAAACTGAATGGCTGCACTTTTTTATCGACGAACATTTAAAACGCATCAAAAAGAATATATCTTATGCCATAAACCAGCAGAACAACCACGCCACGAGCGAAGCGGCGGGATTGTACATCGGTGGATTGTTTCTGGAGAGAGTATTTAGTAAGGTCAAGGTTGGTCAAAGTTACAAAGCATTTGGCGCTAAGTGTTTGGAAAAGTTGGCGGCGCAGTTGATATATGACGACGGCACATTCAGCCAGCATTCGCTCAACTACCACAGATTGGCGGTCGATACTTTCAGCATAGTTTGTTTCTGGAACCAATATTTCGGAGAAGAAGAGTTTTCGGCGAACTTTTACGACCGTTACCGCCGGGCGATAGATTGGCAGTACTTAATGACTGACGAATCCGGCGACGGACCAAACATGGGATCCAACGACGGCGCGCTGCTGTTCCATTTAACGGCGTGCGATTACCGAGATTTCAGACCTTCTCTGGATTGGGCTCTTTTCGCTTTTAATGGTTCCGGTTTAGCCGGTAGAGGGAAATGGACTGAGGCGGTGTTTTGGACTTTCGGAAAATCGAAAAGTCCGGCAAAAAAAGCAAACCTGCCGCAAAGAAAGAGCGTTTTATTTCCCGACGGCGGTTATTTTAGGTTTCAGGGAGAAGATAGCTGGGGCGTCTTCAGGCTCGCAAACAAGAAGAATCATAGACCGGTTCATGCAGACGCTTTGAGCGTTGACTTGTGGTACAAAGGCGAAAACATTCTCCGAGACGCCGGCTCTTATCTGTACAATGCCGAACCGCCTTGGGACGGCTATTTCAAGTCAACCAGGGCGCACAATACGGTCGAAGTCGATGGCCGCGATCAGATGGTGAGTTTTTCGAGATTTATGTGGCTGAACTGGACTGAAGCGAAAATCAGGCATTTGGAAATCGATACGGAAAATGATATCGATCACATTGAAGCTGAACATTATGGGTATGGTAACGGTAGGAAGGGCGTGTTGCATAGACGCGCATTATTAAGGCGCCTGGACAAGATAATAATCGTCGACGATCTTTTCTCGCCTTTTTTGACCGAATTCATTTTAAACTGGAGGATTATTAATTGGAAATGGGGTGACAGCATGAAAAATGTCATTATTTCTACGGATTATGATATATCAATTGAATTACGAAATTCGGCAGAATCGGAAAATAAATTTTACGACTCCAAAAGTTCTAAATATTGGGAGTCCATGTATTATGGGGAAAAACACTTATCCTCGTTATTTTGTTCAAGAGCGCTTACCGAAAGATGCAGATGGCGCACTTTAATAAATTTTGACGATAATCTTATTCGTATTGATAATTCAGACAGCTTTATTGCTTTTCATGATGAGTTGAAATATAAATTGGTTTCACTTGATTTAAAGAGTCCAAAGCAACTGGTGCGGGATAATTGAACATTCTATATCTCTGTCAGCACTTTCATACGCCCAAAGACGCCGGGGGATCGAGACCTTATGAATTCAGCAAGTATCTGGTTAAAAACGGACATAATGTTACGCTTATTTCCGGAAAAACGGACCGGAATTTAAGCGTTGCAAATAACGCTAAGTCGAAAATTGAGACAACTGATCTTGATGGTGTGAAACTGATTCGCGTGAACAATCCTTATTCTAATAAAATGGGATTTGTTACCCGTATTCGGTCGTTTTTAAATTTTGTATATTGGGCGTCGAAAATTGCGAAAAAACAGAAGAATGTCGATATTGTCTTTGCTACTTCGACGCCTTTGACTACAGCGATACCCGGTGTGATTGCGAAACGCAAACATAAAACGCCTTTTGTTTTCGAAGTCAGAGATCTTTGGCCTGAATTGCCAAAGGCAATGGGTGTGATAAAAAATCCAGTAATATTATGGCTGATAAGAAAATTGGAACTTTGGGCGTATAAAAATGCCGATTTCATGATCGCATTAGCTCCGGGAATTAAAAAGGGAATGGTTAAAACAGGTTTTCCTAAGGATAAAATCGAAGTTATCCCCAATGGAGCTGATGTAAGTCTTTTTTCACTTGCAGAACTTAAGAATCGAACCAAGGAGATTACTCTGATTTTCACTGGCGCACATGGATTGGCAAATGGTTTGGATGCGGTCTTGGACGCTGCGGAAGTTTTGCAGAACAAAAATGAAAAGGGAATAAAATTTCTCTTTGTTGGCGATGGCTCCCAAAAAAGAAGATTAATGGAAAAAAGTAGGAAATTAAATCTTTCAAACGTTGAGTTCAGAGATCCAATTCCGAAAGCGGATTTAGCCAAACTTATGCAGGAAGTTGATGTTGGCATGATGATTCTGGATAATATTCCGGCGTTTTACGAGGGTACTTCGCCTAACAAATTTTTCGATTATTTAGCGGCGGGTTTACCGGTGATCAACAACTACCCGGGATGGTTGAAATCGATTATAGATAAAGATAAATGCGGAATAGCAGTTCCACCTAACGATCCTGGAGTTTTCGCAGACGCCGTTTTGTATTTCAGAGACAACCCGGATAAGAGAATAGAGATGGGTAAAAACTCACGAAAGATTGCTGAGGAAACTTTCGCCAGAAACCTTTTGGCTGAAAAGTTCAAATCATCGTTGGAAAATGTTAATAAACAGAAATGATGACTAAGTGATGTATTCAGGAATTAAGCGCTCGATCGATATAATCGGTTCGTTATTTGGTTTAGTGATTTTAACTCCTTTTTTATTGGTTTTAATTTTGCTGGTTCGAATGAATTTGGGATATCCTGTTTTTTTTAAACAAAAAAGACCAGGACTTAATGAGAAACCCTTTCTTCTGATCAAGTTCAGGAGTATGCGGGAATTGTATGATAATGAAGGTAATCTACTGCCGGACAAAGAAAGGCTAACGAAATTCGGTAAATTTCTTCGTTCTTCAAGTCTGGATGAGCTACCTGAATTGTGGAACGTTTTAAAAGGCGAGATGTCATTAGTCGGACCAAGACCTTTGTATATGGCTTATCTGCCCTATTATACCGAAGAAGAAAAACTGCGCCATACTGTTCGCCCCGGTATAACAGGTTTGGCGCAAGTCAGCGGCAGGAATCTACTGCCATGGAATAAAAGACTCGAATATGATGCTAAATATGTTAAATCGTTGTCACTGTGGCTCGATATAAAAATACTTTTTAAAACCTTTTTAAATGTTGTTAAGCGCGAAAATGTCGTTCCAATTCCCGGAACGATGTTTCAGCCATTGAATATTGAAAGAGGGGAAAAGGCGATGTTAGGAAAGACGATAAGTAAGTGATGAAAAACAAACACTTGTTAAAACCTGGAGGATATTTTGAAAAAGTTAGTATTTAGGAGACTGGATTTTAAAGATTTACCCACGAGAGTTGAGTGGTTTAATAATGCAGATACTTATAGAATGCTAACCTTGGACGTACCGATATCCCTTTCGGAAACTGAACAGTGGTTCCGGCAGAACTTGTTGAATCGAAATAGAATTGATATAATGGTTGATTTACATGAAAAAACAAAAAACAACCAGGAAACCATCATTCCGGCGAGTATGGAAGGCTTAGTTGACATAAGTAACCGGCACAATCATGCAGATCTATATGTGCTTGTCAATCCGGAACTGAGAGGTTTATCAATCGGTAAATATGCATTCCAGTGGTTAATAAACTACGGATTTACGAAGCTTCAGTTAAATCGAATTTTATTCTGCACCCATGATTATAATGAGAGAGCTCAGAGGTTTTACGAAAAAAACGGGTTCGTACATGAAGGACTATTGCGCCAACATCTTTATATAATGGATCATTACGTGGATAGGCATTATTATGGCTTAGTGAAATCAGATTGGGAAAAACTCCCTTGGAAACTTACGAAACCTATTTCATTCGAGATCGAAATTTAGTCTTTTCAGTCAACACATTAAAGATCCAGGTATTATTTTAAAACAAAATCGAAGGTGAGGATTTGCGAATGGGTAATTGGTTTGAACAGATCAAAGATCGCGATAGAGAGTTATTCCTGCTTGAAAACGGGATAATTTCTATCGATCTGCCTGAAAGACCGGGAATCAATTTACATGAAGATATGCACGGTTCTCATTTGCGGAAACTGCAGCATCAAAAATTCAAACTTGCTTATTACGAATCCCGGTTTTACAAAAGGGCGTTTAGGAAGTGGCTTGAACCACTTGACAGGACTCTGCCTATAATGGATATTGGCGCGGGCGACGGTCGGTTTGTAGAGTTATTATTGGAAATGGGATTCGAAAAAATAATTGCAACTGATATTTGCATGGAAAACTTGCTTTCAACCGCTTCGTTTTTGAAAGAAACTAACTCTGAAGACAAAGTCCAGTTGATTAAATGTGATGTTTTAGATACTCCCGTTAAGCCTAAGACTATAAATGCCATTTTGGCAATTGGAGTCTTGTATTACTTAAATGAGGATTATGAGAAAGGCAAAGAGTATATTGTTTCCTTCCTTAATAAAGATGGCATTCTGATCGAATCCGAACCAGATTTGGAGGGACAGGCGTTAAAGGCAATGCTATTCGATGAATTGGATATTTTCGTAAATATTGTTGAGTCGCACAAATTTGCTGAAGTCTATGGAGAACAATCTTATAAACTGAGATTGTTTGATCTTGAAGAAATTAAACAGACATTTACAGATCTGAATATGGACATTATCGATTGGCATGGTTTATCTCTCTTTCCGCTTCTTATGGTGATTGCTAAAGTAAAAGGATTGATAAAAAGCGAAGATATGGAAAGGCTCGAGGCGGATTTAGATAAAACACTCGATTACTTTGATTAAAACGGAAATATATATAAACATATTATCTGGTGTGCGAGAAAAAATCAATCAAATTAGCTGCGATTTCAGCTTGATACAGAATTTAATAAAGATAAAAACTGCTGCAAAAATCCAGCTAAAAGTAAAACGCGACGACTTACTGCCCTTTTTCTACGGCGGTAATAAAGCCCGGAAAATACTCAAATTTGCTGAAGATATCGCACTAAAAAACTGCAATGCCATTGTTACTAACGGCGGCGTTCAGTCAAATCATGCCCGCGTTGCAGCGCTTTTTTGCGCTGAAAAGGGATATAAGTGCAAACTTATTTTACATGGCGAACCTGAAGAAATCCAAAATCCTCGTGGAAATCTACTTATAATGCATCTTGCTGGAGCAGAGATTGAAATTGTACAACCTGATAGAATTGCGGGAAAAATGCGGGCATCTCTCGATGAGCTTAAAAATAAAGGTTTTAAGCCTTATGAAATTCTTGGCGGCGGGCATGGCGTGTTTGGATCTTTGGCTTATGCCGAAGCCGTGAAAGAGCTCGAAACTTTTTATAAAGAGACTGGCTGGAAACCGGATTATATTGTTCACGCAAGCGGTACTGGAACTACTCAGGCTGGACTGATCGCAGGTTTGAGAAAAATTGGATGGAATACGAAAGTGATAGGTATTTCCGTTGCAAGGCGAAATCCTAGAGGGAAAGCCGTCGTTGAAAATTCCTGCTCGGAACTGCTTAGGTATCTAAACATGCAGGATAAAAATGTGGGCGTCGATTTTCGAGACGAATGGATTTGCGGAGGTTACGGGAAAGCTGACAATAAGATCCTCAATACAATAAAAAATGTTGCGAAAAACGAGGGTTTAATCCTCGATCCGACATATACCGGCAAAGCATTCACGGGAATGCTGGACTTGATTAACAATGGTGAGATTCCTGATGGCTCAAAAGTTTTGTTCTGGCATACCGGCGGGATGTTGAACCTGCAGACTGATAATTTTTTCAAGAGATCATAAGTAGTTATGAATATAATGTTTACCTGCGCAGGCAGACGCAATTATTTACTCGGGTATTTTAAAGAAGCGCTGAGAGGCAAAGGGCAAATAATCGCAGTTGATAACAGCCGTTTTGCCCCAACCCTGCAGGAAGCGGATTATGCTTTTGAAGTTCCGGGAATTGATCATCCTGAATATCCGGAAATTATCGTTGGTTTATGTAAGAGCCAAAACGTTAAACTTTTATTTTCATTACACGATTTTGAACCTGAAATACTCGAAACCAGCCTCCCGACATTGCGGGAAAATGGTGCTATTCCCGTTTTACCGTCAAAAGAAGTGAACGACATTTGCGTCGATAAAATTAAAACAAATAAATTTTGCAAGAGATTAAACATTAATACTCCCAAAACCTGTTTATCACTCGAACAGGTTAAAGCAGAAATAAAATCAGGTAAGATTTCTTTTCCTTTAACGGTAAAACCACGCAGGGGAAGCGCTTCCTTGAACATCATGCATGTCGATAGTTTAGAAGAGTTGGAACTTGCCTTTAAACTTAATCGGGAACTTATTTCCAAGATATTACTTAAAGATAAAAGTTCTTCAAATATAGAAAACTCAATTATGATACAAGAAAAGCTGCAAGGTCAGGAATATGGGCTTGATGTGATCAACGACCTCAATGGCAATTTTAAAACAGTTTTCGTCAAGAAAAAAATATTAATGCGCGCAGGCGAAACAGATCGAGCGATTACTGTTGAGAATCAGGATTTATTTAATATCGGCAAAAAAATTGGTGAAAACTTAAAACATCTCGGAAATCTCGATGTCGATGTTTTCTTAAATGGCAAGTCAATTGCGGTTCTGGAAATGAACCCTCGATTCGGAGGCGGTTACCCATTTTCACACTGCGCAGGCGCTAATGCGCCCGCAGCGCTTATTGCCTGGGCTAAGGGCGAAACTGAAGATACAGCATGGTTGAAGGTTAGACCGGGGGTGTTTTCGTCGAAATGCGACCGATTAGTTGGAAGTGAATATCGCGTATTTACTAAATATAAACATATCGAACCAATTAAGTAATGTTTACAACAAAAATAAATACGGTTCTATTAATAGTCGTTTTATTACTTATTTCCTCTGATAATCAAAATATATTTGCATCAACCTTTCCACAGGATTACAACCATTCTAAATTAACGAATACTCTGCTGGATGCAGGTTACCTTTGGAAATTGAATGCCGCTTTTCATCCTTTTTATATATTTGAGTATGATTCCACCACTCCCGAAACAGAAAACTTTAAGAGTTTTAACTGGATTATCGAATATAAGTCAAGTTACTCTGCCGGAATAAAGAAAAAGAAAAATAAACCCAAATACCCCCATCTCTTCATTATGCCCTCCCTAGAATCCCGCCACCAATCCGGCCCCCACCGCCAATACAAAACCTTAGCCATCCAACCCGCCCTATACATCGCGGCAAACTACCAAGAAAACTGGTACCTGCGCTTTTATGGGCGAGGGACGAACGAAGCTGGCAGTCTGGAACACTATTCGGGTCGGACTAAGAATATTGATCGCGCCGGGTTCGATACCGGGGAGCTCGATCAGGCTGTGCTGGGCTTTCGGAATGAGTGGGCGAATGTCGAATTTGGGCGGGCGCGGGAGATCTGGGGACCTATGGCGGAAGACAATCTGCTGCTTGCCGGAAACTCGCCGCCTTACGAACGGCTGGCGCTGCAACTCACGTTCGGCAGATTCGCCTACCGATGGTTTTACGGCTATCTCGAGTGCGTCGAAGCCGATAATAATACCTTGATTCAGCGCTACATTGCCGGCCGGGCGCTGGAATATAACAATCGGAAAAACCTCGTCGTCAGCATCGGCGAAGTCTCAACGCTTGCCGGACCTGACCGGCCGATCGACTGGGCGTTTCTGAATCCGATCGCGCTGCATATCGAAATCGAAACCAATGAACGTGAAAACGATACCCGCCGCAACCGGTCTAACGATATGCTGTTCCTGAACGTCGATTTTAAGCCGCTAAATTCATTAAGGCTAAGCGGCTCCTTCGTTTTGGACGAGTATCGCATCGACCGCGAGGAATTCAGGCAGGGCTTTGACGACGCCTTCGGATTCCTGGGGCATATCGCCTGGACGCCGGTCAGAGAACCTGTCGGTTTGACTTTCTTAGCGGACGGCGTCAGAATCGACACTTATACGTTCATGCATACTTATGGCTATACCAATTTGGTTGTCAAAAATCAACTGATCGGTCATCCGCTCGGAAACGACGCCGATGATATATCGGTCGGATTGCGAATTGTGACCAGGTACCGGTCGCTCGCGGAAATAAAATTCGGAAAGCGGCGGTGGGGCGATTATTCCTTAAAATACGAACCGTTTAGAAATTACTCATACATAGTTAAGCTGCCCTTCCCAAATGGCGAAGTGCGCGAAAACCGGTATCTGAAAATCAAACTGCTGTCGATGCCGCATAACAACCTCCATTTTTCAATCGATTCGCATATCGATTTAGGAACCGGCGGACCGGACAGCGGGCTTGAACGCGCCACTTTTTCGATTCGCTATCAACTGCCGTTGACCTGGACTCCGTGAGAGCCGCAGGGGGATTATTTTGCATTGTTAAATTGTTAAATTGCTAAATTGTTAAATTGCTAAATTGTTCCATTGTTCCATTGTTTCATTGTTTCATTGTTTCATTGTTGATTAATGCGTAAAAAGCCCTCACTTTACCGACTCGTTCCCACGCTCCTGCGTGGGAATGCATACTTAACAATATGAGGTTGATAAATTGCTTCATTGCTTCATTGCTTCATTGATTCATTGCTTCATCACCGATTTCCACAACACTTTAACAGCCCCCGTTAGCTTAAAGAAGTTAATCCAA
>CAZWOY010000041.1:0-15821 GCA_964635255.1 uncultured bacterium | reverse complement strand
CTATGTTATTACTTTACAATGGTATGGAATATTGAGTTTCAAACGCCCGTTATTATTCATATCGAATTCATTTTCGCGTAAAGATATTAATAATATTCTTTATCATTATAATAGTCATATTTATGCTATCTTTCCAAGATAGAGATAGTCTAAAAGCTTGATTAGTGTAGTTTTTTGGATTAACTTCTTTAAGCTAACGGGGGCTGTTAAAGTGTTGTGGAAATCGGTGTTAAACGAAAAAACCGTTTTTTAATTGCCTTTTGGGGCTTAATTGACTTACGATGGAAAATTTATGGCAAAAAAACGATCTTTTGGGATTGAGTCGAATATTCGTTTTGAAAGATTAAAAAATAAATGCCGGCTCCGACGCCTTCCGGACGCCATTCAACCGTATGTTCGCCGGCTGCGATTTTCGCATCGTCCCAGATGGCTTTGACAATTCTGCCGTTCAAGTCGTAAAGGGCGAGGGAATAACAATCCGGCGCCGGAGAGTTTACCCGGATACGGATCAGATCGTTAAATGGATTCGGGAAGGCTTCGACTATGCCGAATTGATCCGCTAATTCCCTTGAATTTATATCTTCGACATCCAACGCGCCGCTGCAGTCGAAAATCGACAGAGATTGTTCGTCGCCTAAGATCATCGTATTTCCGATCAGGCAGGAAAATATGCGCCTTTCTGCAGATTGATAATATCCGGCTACGTGTATATCCGACGGATTATGAATGTTAAAAATCGTTGCTAAATGATTACTATAGTATTGTGAATAATAGATATAATTCCGCGATAAAAATAACAGCGAAGTCACACCGCTTCGAATTTTATATGCGTCTAATATTTCGGGACTTATAGGTTGGGATATATCGTAAGTCGATAGGTACCAATATGATTGCGTAAAAAGAATGCCGTTTTCACAATTGATCTCGAATTGAGCAATATCTTGAGGAATTCGAATATGAGATATTTTACTGACGTCATCGGGATTTCTTAGATCATAAATACTAAGATAAAAACGTCTGTCTCGCTCTCCATCAATATATTCGCAAACGTATAGGAATTCATCATAAACACAGGGATTAAATCCGGTGACGTTTAACTCATAGTTAGGGTGGATCTCTTGAGGATTTTCAATATTGGAAATCTGGAAAATCTCAAAACGATCTGGAAAACTTAGTATTAAGAAATTTGATTGAATTTCTAAATCCACAGGTGAACCGAACTCTTCCCATGTCACTCGCTGGATTAGTTCACCCTCGCCGTTTGTCACATAAACGTGAATATTTTCTAAAGTGTCGCAAATAAAAAGCAAATTGCCATTACAGAAAAAATTCACCGGCGTAAAATCGAATTCATACAGATCGACTAATGCCGGTTGATCAGGCTCCGCCATATCGTAACGTTCCAAAGCTCCATTCGCGAGAAGCGTCCATAATTGACCTTCGCTGCCATCTATTCCTGCAATATGGGTTTCAGATCCGTAGCGTCCGATAAACGCTGGATCTTGATGATCGTTTATTTCTACCACTAATAAACCGTTGACTCTATCTGCGAGTAAACAATAATCATAATCGAAGTCGATATTTAGATACAATCCATTTAAGCGAAGAGATCCCTCTATAAAAATATTATCAATATCTGAAATTTCAATTATTTCTAAAGCGTACTCCCGAGTTAAACAGATTAAATAATTATCTTTTACGAGCATTTTGTATATATTATCTTCTATTTCGAATGTTTGCGCTAATTGTGGGTTTTCTAAATCGGATATGTCAAATACCATAATTCTTCTTAAATTTGCCGTATATATAAAATCATTTTGAACAGTGATTAAAGGCGCGTGACATTCGATTATACTAGTTGCAATTAAAGAGTTATCTTCCGTAATTCGATAAAGCCGGATTCTTCCTACATCAGGGACAGCTAAAAAGTCTTCTCCGGCTGAAATAGTATTTATAAACCTACTGCGATTATCATGTTCGCATTCAAAAGGATTGTATGGATCGGAAACATCGACTACTCGCAGTCCTCGCTCTCCCGATGCAATAAAAATCAGATTCTGACTTATTGACATTTCTATCAACGCGCCCGGCAATTTTAAAGAACTTATTTCGTAAGGATTCTGTGGATCCGAAACGTCATAAATGCGCAGACCGAAATTTTCAAATATCACGTATGCGCAATTATCCGCAACTTCTATTGCTTTCGCATATCCTTCAGCTCCATAGTGTCCGATTTCACCATGAATGCCACCGGCGTCGTTTAAATCTACTATCCATAATCCTGATTCGCCGCCTGCAATATAGCCATAATTGCCTTCAATTACACAATCGGCGGCATAATGCCAAAAATTATGAATGCTGCCAATTTGTCTGACGCCTAAGCTGTCCTGGCAAAATGCAGGACTTACAAGAACAACTAAGATTATTAAATATATCGGTCTCATTTTTCACTCATGTTAGTATTCTAAACTCGGAAGTGACTGCATTCCGTGAAAAAAGTCTAAGGTAAAAAGACAACGCTTTGCGAAATCGATTGCGAACCGGATCGAAACACAATCATATAAGTTCCTGCGCATAGCGCCGACGGATTCCAGACCCGTCTATATACGCCTGGCGCCAACAGCCTGCTTCGTAAAATAGATTCGACGAACCGGCCGTTCAAATCGTAAATATCGATAGCGCACCTCGTCATAAAAGGAATTTCGTAATCCAAAATTAGGCGACTGTTAAATGGATTTGGACAAACCGGTAACAATTTAAATTTGCCAGGACTATAGCTTGGTTGCTCTTTGATAATTTCCAGACTTTCACTGCAATCGTAAATTGAAAGAAATTTGAATAATCTATTTATCTCAACGTTAAACTCCACACTGAATACGTATGGCGAACTAACTGCAAAGTTATAAATTGAATTCTGCGTCTGATAGACGCCGATCAAACGAGGGTTGTAAATGTCACTGATATCTATTATATGTAGAGCGTTTCGGCAATCTGCATTTCCAAAATTGTGGAGTGAAAGAAATAAATGATTCTCACTGATTCTGATTTTCGTAATAAATAATTCAGTTTCATATACTGATACTTCTTCAGGAGTTAACGGATCATCCAAGCTAAGTATATGCAAGTTCCCATCAGAAACAAATAAGTGTCCATTTCCCGCTTCGATCCAGCGAACAATGCCGGGGAACTCCAATTGGCAAATTTCCAGCGGATTATCAAGATCGCGGCAATCAATAACAATCACCCCATCGTCAAATGCAGCGACATAAGCATATCCATTTTCATAAACCAAATCTCTAATATTCACATCGAGCGGAAGATGGACATTTCGCTCCCGCTGAACATTCGGACCTGAAATTATTGAAATTCCTGCATTTTCATTCTCGCCGTCTAAAACGATAATATTATCCTCAATCGCCCTCAATCCTTTGAAAACGCTAATATTCTGTAATACTTCAACTTCTCCTGGTTCATGAGGGTTTGAAATATCCGCATAATATACACAACTCGAATGCCAAGTAGTCAAACCAGAATATAAAATGCCATCTAATATGTCTATAGTCCGGAAGTTTTTATTATATGGCATTTCGAATTCGGCTGTCTTTGGGAGAGTCGGTGGATTCGCTATATTAAAAATCCTCATCTTTCTGCCATTAACAAATAGTAGATCATTATGTATGTAGGTATATTGAGCATAATCTGTTCGATAATCTGGTTTGTCATTATGCTCGAACTGAGGATAAAGAGGATCATCCATCGAATATATTCTAATTTCTCCAACGTTATGTAAATAACCAACGGCAATTAATATATTTGTATTTAAAGCGAAATTAGTTAGAGTTCCTTGCACAATTCTTATTTCATTAATTTCATTTATGTTTTCAGGATTTGAAACATCGAAAGTTACAAGCGCGCTATAAGTTGCGGGGTAAGGATACTCATAAGGGTCTAAAATAGTACGATATGAAACGTATAAAATATCTTCGAGGATGTTGATTCGATGTGCGTTGATATCGCGATTATACGAATCCGCAATAATTACGTTTTCGGGATTGCTGACGTTTAATACTTTAACGCCTTCGGTTTCCGAGACTGTGTAAAGATAGTTGCCTTGCAGAATCAGATCCTCGATAACACAATCGAATCCACCGGCAAAACTGGGATTTTCAGGTTGGAGAATATCGAATATTGCAAGTTGTTCGCCGCCGGCGTAAATATAATTATCTTTAATTATTATTTTTTCTATTTCGATTCCGGTATTTATCGTTGCGATAATTTCCGGGTTATCCAAGTCGCTGATATCGACGATATCTAATAAAAAATGTCCCTCTTCGACGACAAGTATGTCTTCATGGACTGCAAAAGTTTCAAACCAGAAAATATGCTCGACGCTGGATATTTCTCTCGGCGATTCTAAGGAAGAAATATCGTAGATGCCTAATCCGTTGGCGTGACTTGCTATGCAAATGTCGTCTTCGATATGAAAATACGCGAGGTCTTCTTCCTGCAATTGAAAAACTCCAATTTCGGCAGGCTCTTCAAGATTTGAAACATCCATGGCATGGGCGTCTCCGCCGGGAATCGAAATAAAATAGATCACATTGTCGTCGATTATGATCTGACTCCCAATATCATCCGTCCAATTATGCAAAGTCTGATCGACGAGACGGACGCCGCGATTTTGGCAGAAACCGGCAATCGATATGAAAAAACAAAGCGCGAAAATAGAATGTCGAATACACACGAAATCGATCCTTGATTAATTCTATAATCGAAAAGAAAAATGATGAATGTGTAAAAAGCCCTCACTTTGTCATTCCTGCGAAGGCAGGAATCCATTTCGCTTTATCGTAAGCGTTGAAAAAACATGGTTTCCTGCCTTCGCAGGAATGACAAGGCAAGATGACTTTTAATGACAATTTGGCTTTTTACACATTTATCAAAAATGAACGCCTTTAAATTGTATGAAATAATTTAATAATTGTCAATAGAACAAGATTTTACCAATACAGAAAAAAGCTTGAGTTATAAATTAGTATCCAGTGAAAAAAACAACCCGGACTGCAAAGCCCGGGTTGTTTTTTTCCGAATAAGAGTTTTGGATTACTTGCGACAGCTATCCGAACAGGAGCGTTCGGACTACGGACTACTTCACCAGCATAACCTTACGAGCGCTAACCTGATCGAATCCGGTCAGGCGCAGAATATACACGCCCGTCTCGAGATTGCGCGCGTCAAACGACGTCCGGTGGAAGCCTGACGGCATATTTCCGTTCACCAGGTTTTGAACATTGCGCCCGGCAAGATCGAAAACCGAGAGATTTATCATTCCAGTCTGCGACAGCGTATAATTGATCGTTGTCGCCGCGTTGAACGGATTGGGATAGGCCGCGATAATTCTGAAATCCTTCGGAGTTAACGTTTCCGGCTGATCTGCCGAGAGCGACGAGTGAACGCGCACGGTGAATTCTCTTCGACCTTCGCACTCGAAGATGTAAAGATAATCCCACTTTAAGTCGATCTCCGCGTCTGTTTCCTGGTCGATCAAAGTAAACTCGTTCATCCAGGGCGTGGTTTCCGCGATATCGTTCCAGGTGAGGATAACTTCACCCGCCTGGCTCGTTTCGACGATGAAGCTCCATTCGCGCGTCTCGCCGCGCTGCATCGGCGATTGTATGTCGCGGTTGAAGACATTTCCGGCGGGCGAACGCCATTCGTCGCGTTCGAAGTACAACCGCATGTAACTCTCCCGCGGCGTCGCCGGAGGTTCGGGCCAATCATAGCGATTGTCGAAACCGTTCCCGGCTGCTTCAACGGCGCCGAGCCGGCAGTAATCGGCTGCGTCGTTAAACTCGCCGAATAAATCCAAATGCCAATGATCCGGGTTTGCATCCGCAGCGTCGATCTCGTCCCTTCCCGGATTGGGATACGCCATCGGTCGGTTGACGATCAGCTCCACGCTGTCTTCAAGGCACATAAACCAGTATCCGCGGAATGTGTGGAACGCTTCATGCTCCTGATATTGATTTCCCTGCGGCCAGTCGGGCTCGCCTTCGGGTTCGTTATCGTAAAAATTATACATAATCGGCAGCATAATCTCTTCATCGACCGCGTCGTCGTAGCTATATTCCGTTTCCTGCCCATCGACGGCGATGACGACGTCGCAGATCGACAGGTCGGTCTCCATTCTGAATGGACTGGAAAGCATGTTCCAGCCGCGAACCAGATTGAACGACGTCGATTCTTCCTCGTAAGGAACGCCCGTAATATCGAGGTCCAAGTCTCCGGTGGCGCCTAAGAAATATCCTTTGCCCAGTTCGAGTTCTTCGGCGATGTAATGGCCTCTGTCAGGTGCGAATCCGTACAATACGTAGAGAACGTCGATATCGTCTCCGATAACGGCTTCCTTGCTCATGTCGTCCTGGATAAGCTGCACGCTGATCAAACTCCAGCCGGCTTCGATGGATTGCGTCATTGTCAGCCCCTGGATCGCGAATGCCGCGTCCGAAACGTCTTCGACCACGTTTTCATCATCGTCGTGCAATTCGACTTTAATCAGGCATTCATCTCCGACAATCACAGGAACGCGCCAATCAAATGTGAAGACCGCTCCTTCGACGTCGCCAATTTCCGTCCAGGTATCGCCGTTGTCCGATGAGAAATAGACGACCGTATGGTCGAAACCGGCGCCGGCTTGCGCGTCCCACTCGATAGTCGCTAATTCCGAAATGTCGAATGTTTCCCCGCCGTTTGGAGAGGTCAGTTCGATTTCCGGCTGCAGATTCTGATGGAAATAATAGAATCCAATATCGTTGCGCGTGCCGTCCAGGTCCTGCGGTGAATTGGGATCGCCGGCGTCTATGCAAGGACTGTTCTGCGTCAGGTGGTAGTCTTCATTATCCGGATCCTCGAGAAGAGCGTCTTCGGAAATGTTGCTGTCGTCCCAGACGACGTCGTCCGGATCGTTGACGTAGTTATTTGCATATTGACCATCTTCGAAATTACTGTAAGCAACATTAACTGTGTTACCAGATGAATGAAGTGCGAGGTCGGATGGGAAATTGCCGCCAAACAGGCAGTTTTCGATATTCAACTCGTTAGCGAGCCTCATCCTGATTCCTCCGCCGTTGCTCGGATTTGCAGGCGCGGCGTTGTTATAGAGCGTGACATTAGTCATATTGATCGTAATGGCAGACGCCCAGTTGTTTATCCCCCCGCCGATATAAGTCGAGACGTTGTCAACAATCAGCACGTCTGTGAGAGTTAGATTGATGCTGCTCAGGTTGCGGATCCCGCCGCCGTATCTCGCCTCGTTGTTCCTGATTTCGGTGCGTTCGACAGTGACGTGACTTGTCCCGCCTTCAATCGATATGCCGCCTCCATCCCGCGCAGAATTATTCTGCAGGATGCAGTCCGTAATAGTGACGTAAATATAATTGCGGATATTTATTCCGCCTCCGTACAGGTTGTTATTATGATTTTCCTGCACGATAAGATGCGTCAGCAGATGACGCCCGCGTTCCATAGCAATGCCGCGTTCGCCATTCTGAACGGTAAATCCGGTAAACTGGGTGTCGAGATTGTAACCGAGTCCGACCACGGTGCCGTTTCCACCGGCGTCGATAATCGTATTCGCGATATCGTCCGGATCGCCGCTGATCAGAAACCGGCCGGCTAAAGTCAGATTTTTATCGACGCGAGGCAGCTCGTTGTACGTATCCGGCTGCACAAGAACCGTATCGCCCGGATTAGCGTTATCGATTCCGTCCTGAATCGTCCCGTAATCATCGGGAACGTTTATGATGGCTGCATAAGAAAAATTTGCAGCAAAAAAAAGCGTTAAGGCAATTAATCCGAATTTCTGGATTGTATTGCGCATTTTTGCCTCCCATTAAAACAAAAAAAAGTAAAATCTGATGTTAAAATTAAACACATAATTAATTGTTAACAAGTGATAGTAATCACAACAACAGATAATCTAACTTAAAACATAATTTTAGAATATGAAAGTAATGGAATAATAAGGGTGTTAAAAACTTAGGATTAAAGTGACTATTCATTTACAACTTCATTCCAATTAAATCTAATATTAAAGCTCAATGCAGAATCGCATTCCACTAAAGAAACGTAATTTCTCAGGAAAACATCGGTATCCTTTAAAAGTCTGAGGTAATACCTAAGCGAACAAAGGACGCCATTTATGATTACTTGACATCCATGAGTCTTTCGTATTGATATAATTTCTGTAGTAATTCTTTCAATATCCCGTATGTTTTCGCATGTGCTCAATAGATAATAAGTCTTTACAGGTTCAGTTTGAAATTTGAGGTACGATTCCTTTAAAGTATCGAGATCGATTTCTATCCCATGCTTCACTTCAACTGCTTCAAATGGAACGCCATCGACAGTATTAACTTGGATATCGCCAATGTAGCCGGCTCTGCGGTCAGGAGAATTGTGCGGTTGCAAGTCCAGTAAAATGCAATTTTTAAACTTACTGACTTCATTCAACATCTGCTGATAAACTGCATATAACGCAAGCGTTGGCAATCGGGAAGCGCCTCGTTCAGCAATGGAAAAATGTTTTTCAAGATAATTATTAATTTCACTAATGGTCTTTCCAGAAGGTTTGAAAAGATTGAGATTCAGGTTTCTATCCCGCATTATTATTAATTTTTTTAAAACATATCTTAAACTCTGTGCAGGATCGACATCCTCAGTCTGAATCAGATTTATTATTTTTAAAAAAGAATTTTTTATAGAGTTTGGGCGAATTGAACCGCTATATTCAAAAGTATAGGGCATAGCTTGTTCAAGAGATCTGGTTAACCAACCAGATTCGGACATTGCCGGAAAATTCTGAGCCTTTAAAAAGGGCGTAACAACTTTCGTATCCAAACCACGTCCGGAATA
This sequence comes from uncultured bacterium, assembly GCA_964635255.1. Lineage (GTDB taxonomy): Bacteria > Electryoneota > AABM5-125-24 > Hatepunaeales > Hatepunaeaceae > CAZWOY01. The sequence goes on along the minus strand of CAZWOY010000041.1, from coordinate 6,908 downwards.
TCCTCCATCCATAGAATGCTGATGAATTCTAATATCCTGTTCCGGCGTTAATATTTTCTTAAGTAATGAAGTAATGACTACGGCTAAAACCCCCTTTGATTTCTCGCTATTCTCAACAATACTATCAATGAATGTCTTGATTCGTTCATCAACATTAACTTGCTCTTGGTTTAAGGCAAATCTATATTCACTCTTCAATTTGCTTTCAGCTTTAGAATAGTTCATTAGTCAGCCTTTCAATTGCGTAATTACAATAATCTGGATTAATATCAATGCCAACATAATCCCTATCCATCGATTTTGCTACAATAGCTGTCGTACCGCTGCCTATGTAAGGATCTAAAACAATTCCGCCAACAGGCGCTAACAGCGAAATGAATTCCTTGACCACTTTTCTAGGAAAAACGGCTGGGTGTATATTTCCTTTGATGGTTTCAACCGGCGTCTCAATAACATCCCGCTTCATAGCCTCGCCATTAATTCTGATAATAGTAAATCCTTTTTTCTCAATCTGTATTTTACGGCCCCCCTCTTGCCCACCGAAAGGCATAGCATGTATATCCTTAATTTTCATTCGAAAACTCTTAATTTTCATGGATTTTACATCTTCTATTACCTTTGTTAACTCTTCATGAGCTTGTTTTTTCTGGTCTGGGGATAATTTTGAGCCATTAATTAATGTTCTATATCGGTTTCCAATATTTACTGGCGTGGAGTAATGCGATCTCTTTTTTTCGTCTTTTAGAAAAGAATCTCGATCGTAAAAGTAATTCTCAGATTTTACAAAGTGGAAAAAAGGTTCGGTGCTGCTGACTAATCTTCTTTTGAATTGGCGCGGCGTCGGATTGCTTTTAACCCAGGTTACCTCATTTGTCAGTTTTACCTTCCTGGAATTTAAAACTTTGATTGCGAATCGGTATGGTATTAGCGACAGACTCCCATTTAAATATTTATCGCCAATATTATAAACAATATTGCCAGTTGGTTTCAATATCCTTATACATTCATCGAATACTTCGATTAAAGTGTCTATATATTCGGCGACTCCTGTTTCACTCCCTGTTCCTAAGCCGTTATAATCCCTCTGTTTGTAGTAAGGCGGCGAAGTTAAAACTAAATCTATGGAGGAATCCGGCAATCTTGCTAACAAATTAAGACAATCGCCACAAAGGATTTGATTGACATATTTCAACCTATCCATTTTCTGATGACCGCTTTTATCTTTAATTACTACCGAAAGTTGGGCTTGATTTCTCAAAATACAATCCTGTAGATTTAACGAAAATACCTTACCATAAAACTTGCTCTAACAGTTTTAAGTGCAAATATAACCATTCATTTTGAAATAGTCAATAAATATTAAAAATACATCGGAATAGTGAACAAAATTACAGATACATATTAAATACATATAATACCGTCAGGTGAGGACGCCTGACGGTCACTCCAATTCCGTCAGGTGAGGACGCCTGACGGTCACTCCAATTCCGTCAGGCGGGACGCCTGACGGTCACTCCAAATATTGACGGTCACTCCATAATACCTTCAGGCGCTCCTAAAATATGTTTTATTCAGGAATCCTTAATTATTTTTGGACGAATCATGGAAACGCAGTATCCTAAATTGAATCGATATATTCGATTTTTGACGGTTGCAATTCTTTAGAAACGCATTCTAAGTCTTTATCATTACTGTAAATGCTAAATAACTTTTTAGTTTCTAAGTATTGATACCTCATTTTACCAGTTATTAATGAATCTTTAATTTTCGCCAATCTTTCTTTAGAGACTCTGACAGCATCCTCGGATTTATCGACGCCGATCCAATTTCTGCCAGTTTCTTGCGCCGCTTGAAGTGTTGTTCCGGAACCGCAGAAACAGTCAAGAACAAGATCGCCCGGATTCGATGACGTCTCGATTATCATTTTTATTAGGTTTATATTTTTTTCGGTCGGATAGGATGGATATTGCGCATCTTTATATTCCCAAATATCCTGTTTTTTCTTTCCTTCTTTATCATCGGCATAGATCTTTTTACGAGGCACCCCATTCGCCGACCATTCAATTAATCCTGCTTTATCCCACTTGTCGAAAATAGCGGGATCGCTTCGCCAATGCCTGCCTTCAGGGGGCTTGATCCCGCGCCAATCTTTACCGGTGGGTCCGTTTTTTGTTTCGCCCGGCGCATGCAATGGAATCGTAGTGTATTTCCTTCCATCCGCGTCGGTTTTCTTAAAAAGCCGTTCTATTTCTTCAAAAGAAAATGCATCCTTCGGTTCATTCCAAATGCTGTTTTTGGAATTGGAATAAAAAAGTATCAGATCTTTTATATTGCCAAAAGCCTTACGATTAAAATTTTTTGGATTGCATTTTATTCGAGTTATATCGTTTCTAAAATTCTCAGCGCCGAAAATCTCATCCATTATGATCTTTACATAATGGCCAATTTTGTAATCTATATGGAGGTAGATGGACGCGCTGTCAGTCATAAGCTCTTTTATAAAATATAGTCTTTCTCGCAAAAACTCGATAAAAGCGGCTCCGGTGAGATTGTCGTCATACGCGATTTGATCTGATTTGGAATTGCTGATTGTGCTGACTCGATCTTTACCGATAGTAAAGCTGTTGTTGGTGGAAAATGGCGGATCTATATAGACCAACTCGATTTTGGATTTCAAGTTGTATTTATCTAACAAGGCTTTCAAGACATGTAAATTGTCGCCTTGAATAAGCTTATTAGGAAAATGATTCCAGTCTTCATTGAATTCTGCGGGAACGGTTGCAAAAATTTGGTTTACGGTTTTCTTTCCAGGATAGTTCAAAAACATTATTTTCTCACAATTGGTACAAGAATTCACGAAGTAAAAGCGCACTCATAATAAAGTAGTCTTTGTAAGGACTCGATATATATTTATACATTTTGTTATCCCCTTTTATGTACAAAACGCCATCAAGGACAGCCAACCGGATCGCATTAATATTCGCGTCCTCAATCGTGCTAATTGCATCTTCGAATTGTGTGTTTTGATGACCGCCAAAATCCGTTAGGAACTTCGCTTCGCCAATTACGTATTTTCCGTTAAACCTCGCAACCAAATCAAGTCCTTTATTACGGTTGTAATTTAATGCCTCTCTTGCAAATTTCATCATTTTATTATCTGTTTCATCGAGAATTGCATCATCATTCGAGGAAATAAATTCATTAAATGTTACGGGCGCAATTCCAAGCGATTTATTTCTTAGCCATCGTTTAAACATCGGACCTATTTGACGGTTTGTTTCCTTTGCCTCGGTACATTTATCGTAAATTTTGTCTAACCCCATTTCAAACAAGCGCCCTGCGATTCTATTAATGGTTTTCGGATTTCTATCGATTGCGGTTTCATCTCTTTTAAGATATGCAATGTAAGAATCCTTAATTGGAAACAATTTCAGTTTTAATAGTTCGCGAATTAAATTAGCATTATCTTTTTTCTTAAAAGCCAGTTCGATATTATTCCATATTTCCGGGTCGATATCGCGCACTCCTTCCGGTATTGTCGGATAGACCTTAAACAAGTCATCCAAATAGGATTTCTGTTGCGCATAATCAATGCTTAAACTTGTCCAATAATTCAATTACGCCCCTTGTTGTCCACTTGAAATCTTATTGAATTATACCAAAACAATGTCTGCAAATCAAGAGATTAAAATCCAACGTTTTCGCATTAAATCTTTAACTCGATTATTTTGAACGAAAATCGATAGCAATTGCGAATAAATTTAATTTCCGAGTCGTAAATGCGACAAGCTGTACAGTAATTATGTTTAAGTTTTGAACATTGACTCAAGAAAATACATTTAATACATTAACACTTTCAATTCCTTCAAAACAAAACGGCATCTGTGATGAAAGACGAATGGATTCGCATTCAAGGCGCTCGCGAACACAATCTTAAGAATATTAATATAAATATACCCCGCGATAGGCTGGTGGTTATCACCGGCGTCTCGGGTTCGGGCAAATCGTCTCTCGCGTTCGATACGCTCTACGCCGAAGGGCAGCGGAGGTATGTGGAATCGCTGTCTTCTTACGCGAGACAGTTCCTTGGGCTGATGGAAAAGCCGGACGTCGATCAGATCGACGGACTCTCGCCGGCGATCTCTATCGAACAGAAATCGGGAGTTCGCAATCCGCGGTCGACCGTCGGCACGGTTACCGAAATTTACGACTATCTGCGGCTGCTCTATGCGCGCATCGGAGCGCCGCATTGTCCAAGCTGCGGCAAAGAAATCGAAAAGCAATCCGCGCAGGAAATCGTCGATAACATCATCGACCAGGCAGAAGGCAAGCGGATCCAGATCCTCGCCCCCGTCGTTCGGGGCAGGAAAGGCGAGTATCGCGAACTGCTGGGCAGCCTGACGCGGGAAGGCTTTCTCCGCGCCCGAATCGACGGCGAGATTAAATCGCTCGAAGAACCGATCAAATTAAATCGAAAAATTAAACATACCATCGAAGTCGTCATCGACCGTATCCGCGTCAAATCCGAAACGCGCGACAGATTGACCGACTCGATCGAATTAGCGCTCAATCAGGCGAACGGACTGGTTATTATCTGGTTCGAGGACGAAACTGAGGAACTTTTCAGCGAACAATTCGCCTGCGCCGAATGTGGAATCAGCTTCGAAGAACTGACGCCCCGCCTGTTCTCGTTCAATTCGCCGTTCGGAGCCTGTCCGACATGTACGGGATTGGGATTCAAGCTCGAACTTTCGGAACGTCTGATCGTTCCCGATCCTTCGTTGTCGCTGCAGAACGGCGCGATTGCCGCACGAGGCCAAACCAGCGAAGGCTGGTACATGCGTCAGTTGAAAATGTTGGGCAAAGAATACGGTTTCCGAGTGACCACGCCGTTTGAAAAGCTGCCCAAAGACGTCCAAAATATGATTCTGTACGGCACTAAAGGCAGAAAAATCCGCTGGAAATACGTCAGCGCCGACCAAAAAACCATCTTCGAGCACGAAGCCCCCTGGGAAGGCATTATCCCGAATCTCTCCCGCAGGTACAAGCAGACTCAATCCTCATACATGCGCGAATGGATCGAGAGCTTCATGGAGCATATCCCCTGCCCCGACTGTCAAGGACACAGACTAAAGCCGGAAGCGCGAGCGGTGACCGTCGGCGGGCTTAGCATTACGCCTCTGACCGACCTGTCGATTAAGGAAGCCGCTATTTTCTTCAGCAAGCTGAAGCTTAACGAACGCGATACAAAAATCGCCGATCAAGTACTGAAAGAGGTCTCGGCGCGCCTGAAATTCCTGTTGGACGTCGGTTTGAGCTACCTGACGCTGTCAAGATCCGCCGGTTCGCTTTCCGGAGGCGAAGCTCAGCGGATCCGATTGGCGACCCAAATCGGCAGCGGACTTGTCGGCGTAATGTACATTTTAGACGAACCTTCCATCGGCTTGCACCAGCGCGACAATCTGCGCCTGATCGCCACGCTCAACCGGCTGCGCGATCTCGGCAATACGGTCATCGTCGTCGAACACGACCGGGAAACGATAGAAGCCGCCGACTGGATAGTGGATTTAGGTCCCGGAGCCGGTCTCGAAGGCGGCGCCGTGATCGCGGAAGGCAACTCGTTAGAGATCAAGACGAACGTGAGATCTATCACCGGCAGGTTTCTGACCGGCGCGGAATCCATCGAGACGCCTAAAAAACGGCGCAGACTCAAACGCTCGCAAATGCTGAAAATCGAAAAAGCCAGAGGCAACAACCTTAAAGCGATCGACGTCGAAATACCGTTGGGATTGTTTACCGTAGTGACCGGCGTATCCGGTTCGGGCAAATCCAGCCTGGTTGAAGAAACGCTCTATCCGGCGCTGGCGAAAAAAATCTATCACAGCAAAAAACAACCGCTGCCGCACCAGTCGATAAAAGGCGTCGAGAAAATCGACAAAGTCATCGAAATCGACCAATCCCCCATCGGAAGGACGCCGCGCTCCAATCCGGCGACCTACACAGGCTTGTTCGACCACATCCGCAACCTGTATTCCCAACTGCCCGAAGCCAAAATTCGCGGCTACAAACCGGGAAGGTTTTCCTTTAACGTGAAAGGCGGACGCTGTGAAGCCTGCCAGGGGGGCGGCATAATTAAAATCGAGATGCACTTTCTGCCCGACGTTTACGTTACCTGCGAAGTGTGCAAAGGCAAACGCTACAACCGCGAAACGCTGGAGGTTAAATACAAGGGCAAATCGATTTCCGACGCGCTGGATATGTCCGTCAGAGAGGCGCTCGAATTTTTCAGGGACATTCCGGGCATTAAGCGCAAGCTGGACACGCTCTACGGAGTCGGACTCGGCTACATCAAGCTTGGGCAGCAGGCGACGACGCTGTCGGGCGGCGAGGCGCAGCGGATCAAGCTCTCCTCCGAGCTGTCCAAAGTGGCTACCGGCAAGACGCTCTATATCCTGGACGAACCGACGACCGGCTTGCATTTCGCGGACATCCGCCAGCTGCTCGCGGTGCTGCAGCAGCTTGCCGACAAGGGAAACACGCTGATCGTAATCGAACACAACCTGGACGTGATCAAATGCGCCGACTGGATCATCGACTTAGGCCCCGAAGGCGGAGACGAAGGCGGGTATGTCGTAGCCGCCGGCTCGCCGGAAACGGTCGCCGCCCATAAACATTCCTATACCGGCAAATTTCTGCGGAGGGAATTGAATTTGCCAGAAATAGAAGCGGGCAAGAAAATACCCATTGCTGAAGCGCAGTGATAGCGCGCTTAGCGTCTAATACGCGCTGAAGCGCGCACTCAATGAAGCGAACATGGGTGTCTCGTTCCCACGCTCCCGTGTGGGAATGCATAAAAATCTCGTTCCCACGCTCCCGCGTGGGAATGCATAAAATCTCGTTCCCACGCT
>CAZWOY010000040.1:0-15903 GCA_964635255.1 uncultured bacterium | reverse complement strand
GTCTTTTGAATACGCTTGATTTTCACACGGTCGCGATACTGCCAGCCGATTGCACATCTTCGGAACATGCGCTAATTAATAAAGATGTTCTTCACTTTTACCGGATAAAGGCAAAAAATGTCTATGGCGAATCTCCTTACTGTGAACCGGTTGAGGTTGAACCTTAGACAGATCGTGGTTGAGTTTTTTTGAAATAATAAATCTCAATCACACCTTGAATTTATTATTTATCTTTTAACTCATTGAGCATGAACTTGACTAATACTTTATTATATATTACATTTGTAAAGTTAAACGTTTGTTGTCCTTTAGGAGTAGAAATGCCGGAAATTATCAATTTACAAGTCGAGACAATCGATCCTGACAGTACTGTCAATGTTCGACGCGCCGAGATATCCGCTAATGTAGAAAGAATCGAACAATCGATTTCAAGGCAAGGCTATTGGCAAGCAAGCCCAATAACAGTTCGTCCTCATCCAAGTCCTGAATCGCATTTCGAATATGAGGTTGTCGCCGGACAATGCCGGCTTAAAGCATGTTTGAATTTAGGACTAAACGAAATTCCCGCAGTTATATTAGAGTTAGATTCAGACAATGCAATTCAACATTCCTGGGCTGAAAACGAATTTAGAGGAGAACTCACGCCAAGCGATAAAGCCTATTGGATCCATAGAATTGTTCGTAGATACACGGATGAGGGTAGATCGATAGGAGATGCAAGGAAAATTGCCGCAACCTATTTTAATATTTCCGAGTCACAAGTAATTAACTATCATCCGCTGATTGCGCTTCCTGCGGATGTAAAAGAATTGTTAGATCAAGGAAGGTTACAACTTCAAGATGCGACTGTGATAGCTAAGCATTCTTATGATTATGCGCATCCTGAAGAATCTGAGGAGCGAATTAGAGAAAGAGTGAACTGGATTCAATCCATCGACGTCGATGAGCGTAAAGCAGCAAGAAAGGCAATAGGACATTTTAATCATAATGCTCCACTTGAAACGCTAAAACAATTCGTTAAAGAAGAACTCGAAAGACAATTTCTTGAAGAACGCGTACAAATTCCACAAGAAATGCACGATAGACTCATTGCTTGGGGTGAAGAAAGAGGGCTTACAGACGTTTCAACTTCAGTAATTATCAAATATATTATTGCTGAAACATTGAGAAGATGAATATGACTTTAGAAACCGCAGAAAAAGTTATAGAAAACCTTTCGGATTACAGTTCTTCTCTCTCAGGCGAAGCCATTGACTTTTTCTTAAGAAACGGTTTTAATTATAAGAGACTAGGCGAAAAGTATGGAATTTCATCAGATCGTTTACGGTCTTTGCATAGGGTGTTTTCTTTGCCTGATGGACTAAAGTGGAAAATTGACAGCGGTAAAATAAAAATTGGGCATGCAAATCAAATCGCCCGCTTAGAAAACGAAGACGATCAATGGATGCTTGGATTCTGTATTTTTCTGAAGAATCTGACAATTGGGGATTCAAAAGAGATAGTTAATTCATTTTTAAGACAAGACGAACCTCTTAAGCACATTCTTCATGAATTAATAGGAATTAGGTTTGATCAGATAGACGAACCTTTGCTACTGCCCTTTTCAATCTTAGAGCGTTTAGAACTATGTAAGTCGGCTTGGACTAAAAATATTGAATGGGCTGATTTTTGTTTGCAATCTATTAAATGTTCGGCTAAAATGGACTTAATGGATTTGGCAGATCAACTAAATAATTTTGCAGTTAAAATTCGTGAAGCGTGTAATGAATAATTTAGATCAATTTTGTCAAAATAATTTCTCTCATTAGAGGATCCAATGAAAGGTCTAGCAACCGTAAATTTTAAAGGCGGTGTGGGTAAAACTACAATTACGTGGTTACTTGCCAAATATGCCGCCGAAATCGCAGGCAAAAGAGTATTGGTTATAGATACCGACGCTCAGATGAGTTTAACTTTAGCCGTAACGCTTCAAGAAGAATCTGGTTCATTTTACTCTGAATTTGGCGATTGGTATCAAAATAACCATAAGAAAAATGAAAAGACATTGCTTAAAGCTCTGGAAGCATACGAAATTTTGAAGGGCGGTCACTTTGATTTTCCAATAAACAATTCCTTCATTTATCAATTATCTGAAAATTTGCATTTTATTCCTTCAATCGTTGAATTGTATTGGTTAGAACTCGATGTATTCGATAGAGAAAAAACAAAACACTTTATTAGAGCCTTATTAGGCAAAATCGAACACTCGAAAAACTTTAATTATGACTATGTTTTTTTCGATTGTCCTCCTAATTTTACTGCACTATCTTATTCCGTATTAAGTTGCACGAGTATGTTGCTAATTCCGATTAATCCAGATGTGTTTGCTCCTCGAGGCGTAGAGCTAATGGTCGATGGATTATCATTGCGAGTGGAGCCTTGGCCGGATCCGAACATCGGCGTATTTATGAATAAAGCGAAGTTCTATAGAAGTAATTTAACGAGAGAAACTTCTAGATATTTATTGGAAGCTAAAGAAATCACGAGACAAAAAAGCTTAGAAGGTATAAAAATAGAAACATGGGACTCGGTTATCCCAGAAAGAGTTTCCATAAAGCGCGCAATACCCGGAAGATATTTTCCAAAAGAATTCGAAGAGCAATTTTCTAATCTTTGGAAAGAAATCAGTAAAAAATTGGAGTAAAACATTGGACGCAGTCGAAAGAGTTAAATACAAAATTAAGAAAGTTGAATCTTTAATCGATGACATAAAGAAAGAAATCGATAACATTGGAAAGAATACTCCTGATAATTCACCGAAAAAAAGCGCTGAGGTAGAATTAGATTATAATATTCTGCGTGAAGACTATAGTCAGCTCTACCGTGATGCGCTAAATGGCAAAGATTATGCCATTGACGAGTATATTGAAAAACATACAAAGTCATTTTTATTCCATTTTTGTAGAGCAAACGATTTGCCATTAGATGTAAAAAAAGAAAATAAAAGCAAATTGACATCTGAAATTAAAAGATGGCTGCTTCAAAGAAAACTGATCACTGAAAGAGCTATTGCTTAAATAAATAATCGTTTATAACGTTTTAAGTCTTACCCGATTCTGCAAAAATATCCAACTCAACCATTCTTAAACCAAAAGCTTGTTTCACGAGAATTATTTTCCTATATATGGAAGGTTACGACGTTCAATCTATTTTTGACAATATACAGGAACATAAATGCTCGCATACCAGAGAACGATTGGAAACAAAGGCTCCCTTTCGGGAATTGGACTGCATACCGGTAAAAAGACGACCATGACGCTCTGTCCGGCTCCTTCGGACTCAGGAATTGTCTTTGTGCGAACCGATCTGGAAGGCTCGCCCGAAGTCAAGGCTCACATTAATAACGTCTTCAGCGTAAATCGCGGCACTGTAATCAAATCGGGAGACGCGGTCGTACACACCACCGAACATATTCTTTCCGCATTATACGGGATGCAGGTGGATAATATGCGCATCGAACTGACTAATGAAGAGCCTCCGGCTATGGATGGAAGCGCAAAGCCCTTTATCGATCTGATGAAATATCTTGAAATTATTGACTTAGGAACTCCGAAGAAGATATTTGAGATCGAGGATACAATTACCTATCACGATGAAAAGGAAGGTATCGATATCGTCGTAGTTCCTTCGGATAAGTTTCGCGTTACCTATATGATCGATTATCCGAATCCGGTTTTAGGCACGCAATACACATCGCTTTACGACTTAGCGGAAGAGTACGAGAGAGAGTTCGCGCCCGCGAGAACTTTTTGTATATTCTCTGAAATTGAAGATCTTTTCGAATCAAATTTAATTCAGGGCGGCAGGCTTGAAAACGCCGTCGTCTTTATGGACAGAACCGTCACAAAAGAAGAAATCGACCGGCTGCGCAGGAAATTTAACATAGAAGAAGAAATCGAAGTTCCGAAGAATACCTTTCTCGGCGAATCGAAAGCCCGATTTCCCAATGGACCCGTACGTCACAAAGTTGTCGATCTTCTCGGCGATATTGCGCTTCTTGGAGTGCCGTTAAAAGGCCATATCTTAGCGGCGAGATCGGGGCATCATTCCCATATCGAACTGACGAAGCTCCTGTATAAGCTGTATAATAAAAGTAAATTAAAAGAAAAATACCAATCGAAAAGCACGGATCGATATGTCTTTGACGTAAATGCAATCCAGCGGATTCTACCGCACAGATATCCCTTCCTGCTGGTCGATCGCATCGTCGAATTGGTTCCCGGCGAGTGGGTTTCCGGCATTAAAAATGTCACTATAAACGATCCCTTTTTCCAGGGTCATTTCCCCGGATATCCGATTATGCCCGGAGTTCTCATCATCGAGGCTTTGGGGCAGACCGGGGGCGTTCTGCTGCTTAACACCGCTAAACCGGGTGAAAAACTCGTCTTTTTCCGTGGTTTGGAAAACGTGAAGTTCCGTAAATCCGTCCATCCGGGAGATCAGTTGTTCATGCGCGTGGAAATGATCTCGCTGCGGAGAGGCATTTGCAAAATGAAAGGCAAGGCTTTCGTCGGAGACCAGTTGGCGGCTGAGGCGGAGTTGCAGGCGGTGATTGTTGACCGGGAGTAGCATCCCTTCCCGCTGTCATTTCAACGAAAGCTGGCATCGACGCCGGTTCTGGCGCTATCTCTTAAGAAAGATGGATTCCAGCTTTCGCTGGAATGACTGCCACTGGGCAAAATGTCGAACCGGAGTGTTCGTCCCGCCATTTTCCTGGACGGTTCTTTATCAGGTCGTTTTTTTAAAAGTAAGTTGAGCAAAAATTGAACGAATTGAGCATAGAGACAAAAAAATTACGGCGTATTTTTAAGCTTGATCGAACGGCGCGCAAAGATGCGGGTAAAACGTTGATTGCTCTGGATGAGGTCGATCTTGAAATAAAGCGAGGCGAATTGTTCGGACTGCTCGGTCCCAACGGCGCAGGCAAGACTACTGTCATTCGAATATTGTGTACGCTGCTTTCGCCCACCTCAGGCGAAGCCTACATCGAAGGAATCGATGTGATCAAGAATTATAAGAAAGCGCGTCCATTGATAAATATGGTTTCAGGAGGCGAGACCTGCGGTTATGGCATATTGACCGCCGCGGAAAATCTGAGGTTGTTTACGGAACTGTACGGCATCCCCTGGAAGGTTGCCAAACCCCGCGTGGAACATCTGTTGAAAGTTGTAGGACTTGATAAATACAAAGGCGTGCGGGTTAATAAACTATCGACCGGAATGCGCCAAAGGGTTAATTTCGCCCGTGGATTTACCACCGAACCTAAAGCGCTTTTTCTGGACGAACCGACGGTTGGACTCGACGTGCACTCAGCCCGTGAGATAAGAAATTTTGTAAAGTCCTGGCTGAGGGAAAGACCGGATCATACGCTGCTCTTGACAACGCATTATATGGCTGAAGCCGATGAACTTTGCGACCGGATCGCCATTATCGACCGCGGCAGGATACAAGCCTGCGACAGCCCGTCAGCCCTGAAGAGGCTCGTACAACAGGAAACTGCGCTTGAACTGAACGTCACCGGCGCTGAACAGCCGCCTGAAAGCTGGAATAGGCTGAATGGGGTGGTAAAGCTCGCCGCAACTCCTCAACCGGTCGATAAAACGCTGAGCATGCGAGCGCTTCTAAAAGACGCTGATGCAAGCGCCCACTTTATTAATAAAATCACCTCGGACGGCAGGCGTTTGATCAGCATGAAAACCCTCGAACCGACGCTCGAAGATGTATTTCTAAAGCTCACCGGCAGGCGTCTCGTCGAAGCGGAAGCGGCTGCCAAAGAGCCAAGCTGATGATTCGAGAAATTCTGTACTTCCTGCAGGTTGCAGCCGCCCGCGCGTATGTCCGGGTAATAGGCGCCCAGCGGGAAATGTCGTGGTTTATTGGCGACACCCTGCTGCCGTTTTTAACCGTTGCGGCTTATGTGTATGTTTATAAGGCGATGAACGCGCCTCCGGAATATACCGGCTTCGTCATACTCGGCGGTATTGTAGTTACATTTTGGATGCACATGATCTGGAGCATGGGGATGCAATTCTTTTGGGAAAAGGAAATGGGCAACCTCGAACGATATCTGATGGCGCCTTTGTCCAGACCCGCCCTGTTGCTCGGGATGGCTGTCGGAGGCATAGTTATGACCAGCACGCGCGCATTGACGATATTCCTCGTGAGTTACTTCTGGTTCGATATCAGGTTCGATGCGTCCGATCCGCTGCTGGCGCTTGCGATTTCATTAGCGACGCTGCTGGCGTTATACGGCATGGGAATGATGATGAGTTCGTTGTTCTTCTTAGCCGGCAGAGGCATATATTACGGAATGCAGATTTTCGCCGAACCGATATTCTTTTTAGGCGGTTTCTATTTTCCGGTGCGCCAACTCGGCATGATCACCGCCACAGCCGCGGCGACAATCATCCCGGTAACGCTTGGGCTCGACGCTCTCAGGCAGACGATGCTGGGCGTCAAGGACGCTCGCTTGATTTTATTCAGCCCTGAAACGGAGTTGATGTGGCTTTTAGCGATGGGCGCGGTGTTCGTTTATATATCGATAATACTATTAGGCAAAATGGAGACTCTTGGCAGGCGGGAAGGGAAGTTGTTTTTAAAGAATCAATGATTTATGCGTAAAATGCCAATTTATTAATTAAAGTTGGCTTACTTCGTTCTTCCTGCCTTCGCAGGAATGACAAAGCGAGGGCTTTTTGCACATTAATCATAGCGTAAGTTACTGCTATGTGCATTAAATAGCGTACTTAATCCTTGAGGCGCATAAACCGGAACTCGTTCCCACGCTCCAGCGTGGGAATGCATATCGGCCTTGTATAGTTAAGTATGCGTTCCCACGCTGGAGCGTGGGAACGAGCCGGTAATTTGCACTCTATTTATTGCACATTGTAACGACATAAATTTTGCCCGGCGACAAATGCAATGCTATCGGGCAAATCGAACGTTAACGCCGGACTAGGCCGTCAAGAAAAATGCTGTCAACTAATCTACGGCTGACAGCATTTTTCTTGCTTTCTAACTTAAAACCTTAATTTCTTCTAACTCTCTGCGCCGGGCGTCATTTAATCAGAGCCATCTTAACCTTAGCCGTCTTTCCGCCGGCTTCAAGACTGACGATATAGACCCCGCTTGCGAATCGTTCAGCGTTGAAAGAGATATTATGCGCTCCCGCCTGCAGTTGAGAATCGATTAAGGTTTCGATCTCGCGACCGTTTATGTCGTAGATCGACAGGTTCACCAAGCCTGCGGTCGGGATGCTGAACGGGATTGAGGTTACCGCGTTGAAGGGATTAGGATAGTTTTGTCCCAATGAAAACTCCAGCGGCAGCAATCCTTCGTCTCCAGCGGCAGACGTCGAATCTACATACATGGCTATCGGAACGCCGGTTTCCAAACCGGCGGCATTGTGGATATAGCGCAGCATGAGTTGATATTCGCCGTCCTCAAGACCTGTCGAATTGAAACGAATGTCGATCGTTTCGGATTCGCCGGCGGGCAAGGTTCCGGATCTGGGTTCGTAACTCAGCCAGTTGGTATTGGGGCCTAAGTCGAAAACGCTGATGCGGTCGCCGTGCGAATTGAACATAACCACAATCATCGTCCATTTCGTCGGATCCAGACCGTTAACGATTTCCATGCCGCCGACCTGATCGCGCAGCTCGCCCTCCAGATAGCCGATTATTTTCGAATTGCCGGTTTCCGGATCGAATTTTTTTATTAGAGCAAACGGAACCTGATGCGCGGGGTTGGTTTTATCCTGGCTGACGATGTACAGCGGATAGCCGTCAGGATCGTCTTTGAAATATCCAAGTCCGTAGATATCCAACTCGGTGTCCCAACTGCCGGTAATGGCGCCCTCGCGGTCGATTCTGACCAGCGGATCGATCCTGCCGTTGGCGACGAAGAAATTGCCCTCTTCATCCATAGCAAGCGCCCTTTGCAAAACAAAAGGACCCGGGACCGAGTCGATTTTCGCGCCTTCAAGGTCGAAAGCGTATATCCAGTCGCCCTCGCCTCCCCACAGCGTGTCGCCGGACGTGGCGGCGCCGCGGACGCCGTAAACCGATTCGCCCGGTTGTTCGACGGCGCGGTCGTACGCGCCGTCCGGACTGAACAGATAAAACATATTCGGATTGTCGCGGTTATTCGAACCGGTCACCCAGATTCTGCCGTTCCTGAAGTCCACGCCCTGGATCCGGCTGTCACCGGTCGCCTGCGTAGCGTTGAAATCGAGCAACCGCTGCCAGCGTTGGTTTTCGTCGTCATCGACATAATCGTAGAGACTGCTGAAATTAAGCGGTCCATTGCCGGAATTTGTCAGCGTGATCTGCTGGTAGTTTTCGGTATCCGCCTGGATTGTCGTTTCCACTCGATCCCGAGACAATTCAAACGTGGGATGGGTCAACTCGAAGTTCAACGCCAGCGTATCCCCTTCGGCTATGTCGTAGGGCGCCAGCGTTAATTCGTTGTATCCGGGAGCCCAGGCGGTAAAACTGTAATCCTCGCCGATCAGTACATGATCCATGAAAAAGGAACCATCTTCGCGCGTCATACCGAATGAACCTTTGCTGCCGCGAATTTCCGCGCCTTCGATCGGTTCGCCCGTCGCGACGTCGGTCACCGTGCCTTCAACAACGCCGACAACAGCGACCAGAACCGTCGAGAATTTAATCGCTCTGCCATCGACAAGCCTCGCGGCGCCGGGGGTGTATTCGTTCCAGAAGACGTACTCCATTCCATCCGTGCCGTTCAGGTTGACAATCCCCACAGTCGAATAGGGCGTATCGAACTCCAGAACGTCCACTTCCGGATCGTCGTTGACCGTGTGATACTGGAATACGATCTCGCCGTCGCCGGTGTAGGTCGGATAGTGCTGCGGATCGTAGAGGATAGCCTGAAATGTGTTCACCCCCCCTTCGATAAGCCGGTTTTCTTCCCTGCCGACATAACGTCTCATCCGGCTCCATTCGATTATGAACCGGTGGTTTTCCTCATCATACCAGTGGAAAACTCCGCCAATTTGATTGCCGTCTTCATCGGTATAATTGACGAGGTCGTCCCAGAAAGCGCATACCTGAGCGCGGGGTCCAAGCGCCGGCGGAATCCGGCGATTGTGGAAATCCGACAGTTTCGATTCATCGCCGAACGCAAACCAGCCGTTGGAACAGACGGTTATCAAGTCGATTCCCTCGCGCCCATAATATTTAAAATCGAACGGCAGATCGACCAGTACGCTCCAGTCCTCTTCATTGCCGTGGTCTCTAATCTCGGTATCGACGCCTTCCCCGCCCAGCGATGGATCGATCTCGACCCATTCGTATTCCGGAATATTGTCCGGCCAATCTTCGTCTGTGTTGTCGAAACATACGTAGCCGTAAGCGTCCGGTCCGAACGGCGTATCCGATTGCGGTTCGCCGACGATAAACGTGAAATTGGTCGTGTCTCTGAAACCGGCGTCACTCTCGAAGTATAAGGTCATATTTACGTCGGTTCCCGGTACAGTCAGCGTATGGGCGTAAATGCGAAAACGGGCTGTAACCTCTTCTTCCTCGATCCCGATAGCTTCGTAATCAGCCAGTTCGTTGTAAACTACGATTACTTCCCTGTTAGAAACCAGCCTTGCATGGAGTTCTTCACTTGCGATATCGCCGATGTTGTTGACCGTAATATCAACCCAGGCGGTGTCGCCCGTGCTGAATTGCGCCGGATCGAACGCGTGTTCCACATATTCGATGTTTGGGGCGTCGATGATCATCTCAATTCCTGAATTCCAGTCGTATTCTCCCGCAGAACCGTTCAGGTTGAAGACCATCCTCTGGTTGTCGTAAGTATGCTGCGGAATGTCCACCACGAAACTGACTGCGCCACTGTCGCCCTGCATCTGGTTCAAACGCGCTTCGCCGTCGATTATATTGGCGTTTCCGACAATCGATTCCAGCGTGAAATCTATCGCCTCTTCAAATGCATCGTTTCCATAATTTCTCACATAAGTTCGCAGCTCGAGTCTTTCGCCCGGATTTGGGCGATTGTCCGCATTTCCACGGCTTTGACCGGCGCCGTCGTCGTCGATTAGAACGCTCGAATAGCCGACGAAATAATCGACTTCTGCGACGTCGATCTCTTCGATAACGGGAACGTAGTTATGTTTGCTGACCGTGAACAGATACGCGCCCGTTTCCAGCTCGCCCGGCGTGAACGTAAACTCGATCCCGCCGTTTGCTCCGCTCAATTCCCGCCGGACTATCTGATTGTCTCGCACCAGCGTAACCATTGCGCCGGCGACAGGCTCGCCGTCCTCACCGGCAACCAGTACGGAGATCCGATTATCTCCCGGCGTAATCGATTCCGGGAATTCAACGTCGAATATCTCTGGTATATCCGTCCAGATCTCAGTGCCGGCGTCTCCGATCAGATTGAACTGGTAAGCGTGCGCCTCCCAGACCAGCAGGTTGTCAACCTGTGGATCGTGAACGTCGTTGTACAATCCGAAATGGCGGTAAAGTTCGATTTTGCCCTGATTCATCGCCCAGCCCTGGCGCCAGTTCTTATCCCGGTAGAATCCGTTAAGTATGCCGCCGTCGAGGACATTGTTATAATTCGTATGAGTAAAGCCGCTCGATCCGATAACGCCGATCGCGCCGCCGTTGTCCGCCCAGAAAAATTCTTCCGCGTAGCTCGCCTGATGGAGGTTGTGATCGGCAAAATCGCAGGTATTGCAGGTCGGCAGCACCATCATCATCATCTTGCCGCCGTTGCGCAACTCGCCCATATCGTTGGGAATTCGCCAGGCGCCGTTGAACTCGCCCCAGCCGCGGTAGTTGAATATCGAAATGCCCCGGTTGAAATTATTAACCATAAACTCGTGGGAGGCTTCCTGGTTTATGTCGTGGATAAAATAGAGCGTGTCCACATATTGAAATCCAACTTCCAGAAGCATTTTGCGCAGCCATCTCTGCAGGTACAGCGAAGAATAGCCGGTTCTCTGGTCGTTCGCCATCACGGCTCCGCTTAAAAACCAGTCGGCGTCTTCGTTGCCATTGTTGTCCGTCATGTGCGGCGTCGTTTCGTAGGAAATTACTTTTTCTATCAAATCTCGCAATTGAGCGAGGCTTTCTGTAGAGATTCTTGCTACAGCCGCATCGGGGAGCATATCGTCGCCATCTAACAACACGTACTTATAATCGGTCTCCCACATAAACGCCCTGCCGACGTCCCAGGTCGGGATCATGAAATCGGCGTTTTCCAGGTCCGCTTCGCCGATCAGCGTTATTGTCTCCGGCGGAATTTCCCATTCCCAGTAAGCGTCGATCAGCGCGCGTTTCAAATCGACGTTGCTCGCGTTTTCTTCGAGTTCGATGACCTCTACCGGATAGCCCTGCCGCAGTCTCCACTCGACCAGCGGCTGAATAGCGTCGCGCAAGCCTTCGAATTCGGGAATGACATAAACGTACGATCCCATTTCAGCTCCGTCGTCGCGCCGGATATCCTGAGGATTCATTACCAAATCCTTTGCCATATTCAGCGCCGTCGATGAAGGACGAATACGTCCGGGATCTCTGACGGGATTTATCGCGTTGTCGTTTGAAAACTTCAATTGAACGCTAACATTGTCATAAACGATCAATTCGCCGTTTTGCTCATCGAACTGAACGGGACTAATCGTAACGTTTACCATGCGGATTCCGCGCATGATAACGGGATCGCTTAATGTCACCACGGCATTTTTCCGAATAACATTCTGCGAGACTGCGGCGGTCCAATGGTCGGTTCCCGATTGGCTTAAGGCGGTGACCCGCGATGGGGATTCGCCGTATCCGTTAATGTCTATGGCGCGCGGATCGGAAGACTGCCATTCGACCTCGACGCCC
Source organism: uncultured bacterium (assembly GCA_964635255.1). Classification (GTDB taxonomy): domain Bacteria; phylum Electryoneota; class AABM5-125-24; order Hatepunaeales; family Hatepunaeaceae; genus CAZWOY01. Next base: position 3,997 of record CAZWOY010000040.1, on the reverse strand, counting down.
AGGTCCGGAGGTATGGCAAACATCCGGCTGATGTGAGGCAGATTATAATTCCCAATATCGCCGCTTTGAGCCTCGCCGGGTATAACGACGTCGAATTCGCCGTCGATTTCAGCCGTCTCAATCTCGAGATCGGTTACGGCGACCGAAAAGTCGATTCCGGTTTGGTCGGAGTTTTTAAGTTGAACGGTGCATCCGGTTTCGACTTTAGCATGGCTGATTCCAAAAGTAAAAAGGAAGATTGCCAGAAACAGAAGTGTTGTTCGGAAATGCATAAAAGGTTTAAAAAGGCGCATTATCGCTCCCTCCCGCGATCTAAATTACGTAAGCACGTCTTGGTTGTTGCAAAGGATCGTTGCAGAGCTTGGCTCAAATTGCGTTTTAACAATCCAATATCTAAATAGTACGAGTGTTATATTAAACCGGATTGACGCCGGAATGACAAAACACTCTATGAATATTCAATTTATCGAAAAAAGACGGGATTGTCAATGATTTTAATCTGTAGAAATATAATGGTCTTTCTTCAATTCGTTAATCCACTCGTTAAATACCTTCTCGCGCTTCTGGTTTGTCGCGTACATCTCGATAGTTTTCCAATCTTTGGCGAGACTAATTGTATGCTCTTCGATCTTCTTGTCCAGTCTTATTAAATGAATTCCAAACATGGTCCTGAAAGGTTCCGATACCTCGCCTTTCGACAGATCCTCCAGAACAACCCGGAATTCATCAGGAAGGTTTTCGACCGGCATTAATTCAAGCGCGCCACCCTTATCCGCAGTTTCTTCATCATCGGAATATTTCCTGGCAAGTTCTGCAAAAGATTCGCCGGATCGGATTTTATCAAGGATTTCTACTGCTTGAGCGCGAACGCGCTCCCAATCTTCTTCCGATGGCGTCAATTGAATCAGTATATGCTGACTCGATATGCGCTCGCCCTGGCGCTCTAATAATCTGATGATATGATACCCATAGCGGGTTTTGACTATATCCGATATCTCGCCCGGTTCAAGTTCAAAGGCTGCTTCTTCATAAGCCGGCACAAGATCGCCCCGTTCCGTAAAACCAAGGCTGCCGCCTTCGGAAGCGGAAGGATCTTCGGACTCGGCGACGGCTAACGAATCGAAATTCGCCCCGGAATCGAGCGCCTCTTTAATTCTGTTTATCTTCGCCAGCGCTTTTTGTCTTGCTGCCTCCGAAGGTTCTACCTGCAGGAGGATATGCGACAATTCGACCATTTCCGGTTCGGTCGGCAGTTGATCCTTGTATTCCTCATAGAAATCGACGACTTCCCGCCGGCGCACGTGAACGTTCATCAAATGCATTTGTTTCAAACGTTCGATCAGCATTCCATCCCGCACTCCTTCTTTCATCTCATGCCTGATCTGGCGCATAGGCTTGCCAAAGTACTCCTCGAGTTTCTTTTCCGAACCGACCTGCTGAACCAGCGCCGCAATTTTGCGATCCATTTCCTTTTGAACCATTCGCTCTTCGATCCTCAGGGTTTCTTCTTCCGCTTTGGCAAGAAGCGCTTTTTGTGTTATGTATGCATTAAGCACCTGATCTCGGAATTCACTCAGTTGTTCATCGGTGGGATATCTTATGCCGGCTTCCAACAGAAGCGTGCTGATTCCGTAGCTGATTTCGGATTCGAGAATGATCTCGTGATCCACAACCGCCGCAATGCTGTCGATAACCTCCTGTGATTTGCCCGTTGAGGCAAAGATTGTTGACAGCAGTAATATTAAAACTATGTAAAGCATGTTCCTATGGTTCAAACTTACAATCGTCCTTTTCTTAGAGCCCGCGTTCGGGCTGTTTTCCTTCTTTCCGGCAACGCCGCTACTTGACCAGAACCGGCGTGAACGTCGTATCCGGATTGGGATAAATGTACTTCGTATTATAGGTCAAATATTTAAATCCATCCGGATTTTTATGCATCGTCACTGTCGCGATCATGCTTTCAGCCTGCTTTCCCATCCTGCCGCCAAATACAAGATTGCCCAGACCGTAAAAAGCGATCTGTTTCAGTCTTCCTGCATCGTCTCTGACTTCTTCTATTTTCTGCTTTGCATGCGAATGGCAACCGGCAATAATATCGACGCCTGACTCTAACAGAATTTCAATTAGAGATTCCTGCCGCTCATTTGTTTCTACGCCGCCAATCGGACCCGCATGTAACATTAACATAATAAAGTCGTTATTTGTTTCCGCTGTTCGCAACTTCTCAAGCAAAATACTCACGGATTGGCTCCGGCGATAGTCTTCTTGTTCCGGTATGCCGGCTATGCCGAAAACTCCCTCCCGTGCGTGCATATCTTCAGGATCGAGCAGGTCGGAAACCGCAAAGAATGCGATCTTTATATCGTTTTTTATTTTCAAAACCGGTTCGAATGCTTCCGCGCCCATCCCTGCGCCAACGTATTCGACCTTGCCGTCCAGCCGTCCCATAGTGTATTTTAATCCGAAATCGCGGCGGTAGTCGAATGTATGATTGTTGGCTAAGGAGACGATATCGATTCCAATCGCCTGCAAAATTTCCGGCGCTCTATGATTTTGCCGGCAGGGGAAGAGTTTGTCGATCAGTTCGGTTTCCAGATCTTCTATCGAATACTCTGGCGTAATCGGTCCTTCAAAATTCGCGGCGGCAAAATCGGCGTTATAAAAATCACTATAGATATTCTTGAACAACTCCTTTGCCGTCAGTTCGGCTCCGCCCAGCTTGTATAATGAATCTATTTTCGCGTCCAGCAGGGTCATCGATCCGTATTCGGGACTGTTGTAATACCCGCCCAATAAAAGATCGCCGCCGATGGTTAAGGTTGCGGTATCAGCGGAATGACTTGGGACGCTTGTAAATAAGAACAGCGCTAATGCTGCAAAAAAAAACAATCTGTTTTTAAAAACAGTTTTTCTCAAAACCATAATATTTACTTTACTCGCCTTTTCCGGTCGAATCGATAATGGTAACCACAGATCTTGCGTCCGACCATTGCAGCCAGCCATTTTGCTTGTATTCCTCTACAAGCTCGCGGATCATTTCTTCTCTTTTCCGTCTGCGGAATTCCTCGTTCAACCTTGATATAATTTCAGCTTCCACATCTTCAATTGTTTTCGGTTCTCCCGGGCTGCAGCGGCGTACAACCCTAAAAATCCAAAACGAACCGTTAATTCTCGCAATACTTGATAATTCGCGTTCCTTTAGCCTTGAAATTATTCTCCAGACGTCCTCACCGGCATTCTCTTCTCCAGTTACAGAAATAACTCCATGATCGAGTGAATTCGGTTTACCGGTCCAGATCGCATCGTCGATTCCTCGAATCAGATTTTTTCTAAGCTGGTCCATTCCATCATTTGTTTCGCTGCGCCAGTACTCACACTTGAGGTGGACATTCTCCCATACAAATTCGTTGGAATGCTCAAGGAAGTATTTTTTTATCGCTTTTTCATCCGGCGGCGCTTGATCCATAATTACGATTTCGTATAATTTTGCTATTAAAAAATCTCTTTTCAATTGTTTCAATTGTTCAATAATTGCCGGATCTTCTGCAAGACCCTCCCTTAGCGCTTCCTGATAAATAAGCTCTTTTTCCACCCAGTTTCTGATAAAGGAAAGCCTTAATTCAGGCGGTATATTTTCTCGATGAAGGGAGGTTTCCCAGGCTTTGACTTCGGATTGAGTAAGGACTCGGTCTTTTACTCGCGCAACGATTTCGCCCGGCGGCGTTTGATCAGGGAGACAGCCGGTCGTGAAGGCAAGTGAAGCTGTCAGGATAAGAGTCGCAAACAGAATTCTGAAGTAGATTGCGGAAAAACTGCGATTTCGGTTCGGTTTTATTCTGTTTGTCATTACCGTATTTTTGCTTGATTTACTTGGAAAATAAAAATTTCTACCAGGGCAGGCGTCCCCGCCTGCCTTCTCAACCTTGCAGGATCGCAATGGCAGGCAGGGACGCCTGCCCTACCAGAAAAGTTTATTTTCATGTTCCGTGGCGAAGCT
>CAZWOY010000039.1:11177-16112 GCA_964635255.1 uncultured bacterium | reverse complement strand
TCCAGCTTTCGCTGGAATGACTGCCCGTGGTTGGAATGGTGAACAAGAGTGTTCATGCTACTGGTTAATGGTGAACAAGCGTGTTCACGCTACTGGTTAATGTCGAACAAGAGTGTTCGACCTACTATTTCAACTCGTTCCCACGCGGGAGCATGGGAACGAGTTTGTAATGTGTACACTATTTATTACACGTGGCAATAAGCGCAATTAGCCTGAAAACTTCGACAATTTCTTATTTGCTTTTATCGAAGAAGCAATCGAGGCAAACCGCTCGAATTTGCGAGGGAAAGATAAAAAAAATAAGGCAGCGGATCGAATCGAACGGCGACGTCAAAACATATCGGATTGGATAGATGGTGGGTGATTGGCATGAAAAACATGAGGTAATGAATGAAGATTTTGATTAAAGGTTGCAATTTGCATAAAATACTATATATAATGATTTATATGAGTTTGTCTTCTACTACATTTATAGCCTTAAGAAAGACTTCACTTTTTGCAAATAAAAAGGTAAAACAAAACCATAATGGAACCTCTTGGAAAATGAAACTTCCTAATTCAGAATCCGCAATAATCCCAAGAGAGAAAATTGCGCACTACCTTCTTGATCTAAAACATCCTTCTGGGAGAGGAAAAGCCATTTTTTTTCGTAACTATGGTTTTAAATCCGAAGATTGGCATATTTTCGAGGATGCATTAAGAACACATATACAATTATCAATTGTAACGGATTTTCTCAAGACAAATTATGGTGATAAATATATTCTCGAAGGAGATATCCTAACACCGGATGGCAACGTATTGCACATTAGATCAATATGGATAATGCCATTTGAAAGTAGCGCGCCAATTTTAGTCACTGCATATCCTTTAGGATTTAAAACATGATAGAAGAACTTAAGTTAGCAGCCTTGGTCGAAGACATTCCTGAGCATAATCTTAAGAAAGGGGATGTTGGAACCATTGTATTTGTTCATCAAGATGGTAAAGCCTTCGAAGTTGAGTTTATGACCTTCGGCGGCGATACTGTGGCAGTTTTAACGCTGGAATATCATCAGATCAGAGAATTGGGTAATCGTGAAATCGCCCAGGCGCGTGAAGTTACTCTTTAAGTTATTGCAATGTGCAATAAATAGTGTACAAATTACCGGCTCGTTCCCACGCCGGAGCGTGGGAACGAGTTTGTAAAAACAAAGCGAGCGTCTGCCGACAATCCTCGCCTGACGCCCAAAATATTTAACAATTTAACAATTTAACAATTTAACAATTTAAATTATTTCAATAAACCAAAACATTTCAAAAACCCTCGCCCCGCCTCGCGCCAAACATTTATAATCGTACTTATTTTTGTATATTTCGTAACATCTGAGACTTTAAAACCGGTTCGTTATTCAGACGTTTTTTTTCGATTCCAAGTACATGATCGACGACAATCCACGCTGGTACAAAGACGCCGTTATCTACGAAGTTCATGTCAAAACGTTCTTCGACAGCGACGGCGATGGGATGGGGGACTTTAAAGGGCTGACTGAAAAGCTCGACTACCTACAGCAATTGGGAGTTACGGCTATCTGGCTGCTGCCGTTCTATCCGTCTCCGCTGAGGGACGACGGATACGATATTTCGGACTATTATAACGTCCATCCGCTGTACGGCGATATCAAAGACTTCAAGCTCTTTCTGCGCGAGGCGCACAAACGAGGGCTGAGAGCCATTACCGAGCTCGTCATCAACCATACTTCCGATCAGCATCCCTGGTTTCAACGGGCGCGCAAAGCCAAGCCGGGCAGCAGCTACAGAAACTACTACGTCTGGAGCGATACGCCGGAAAAATACACAGACGCGCGCATTATCTTTAAGGATTTCGAACACTCCAACTGGTCGTATGATCCGGTCGCGAAGAGTTATTACTGGCATCGCTTCTACCATCATCAGCCGGACCTGAATTTCGACAATCCCGGCACGATCAAAGCTGTGTTCAAAGCTCTTGATTACTGGTTTGGATTGGGCGTCGACGGGCTGCGGCTGGACGCCGTTCCCTACCTCTACGAACGGGAAGGCACGGACTGCGAAAATCTAGAAGAAACGCACGATTTTCTAAAAAAACTCAGGAAGCACGTCGATTCCAAGTTTAAGAACCGAATGCTCTTAGCCGAGGCGAACCAATGGCCTGAAGACGCCGCAGCCTATTTTGGCGACGGCGGCGAATGCCACATGAACTTCCACTTTCCACTCATGCCCCGCTTATTCATGGCGGTAAGGCGCGAAGACCGCACCTCGATTATCGACATCCTCGATCAGACGCCGCAGATCCACGAAAACTGCCAATGGGCGCTTTTCCTGCGCAACCACGACGAACTGACGCTCGAAATGGTTACTGACGAGGAGCGCGACTATATGTATCGCGTTTACGCTGAGGATTACCAGGCGAGGATAAACCTCGGCATCCGCCGGCGGCTCTCGCCGCTGCTGCGAAAAAACCGCCGCCTGATCGAGCTTCTTTACGCGCTGTTGTTTTCGCTGCCGGGAACGCCCGTAATCTACTACGGCGATGAAATGGGCATGGGCGACAACATCCATCTCGGCGACCGCAACGGCGTGCGCACTCCCATGCAGTGGAGTTCGGACAAGAACGCCGGTTTCTCCAAAGCCAATCCTCAAGGATTGTACTTGCCGGTCATAATCGATCCGGATTTCCACTATGAAACTCTCAACGTCGAATCGCAGCTCGGCAATCCGAATTCGCTGCTACGCTGGACGAAAAGGCTCATCGGACTGCGGAAGCGATTTAAAGCCTTCGGCAGGGGATCGATCGAGTTCCTCCATCCCGGAAATAAAAAAGTTCTGGCATTCATCCGCAAATTCGAGGATGAAAAGATATTGATTTTAGCCAATCTGTCGCGGTATGTGCAGTTCGTAAAGCTCGATTTGCAGGATTATGAAGATTATGGATTAACCGAATTGTTCAGCCGCAACGAATTCCCGAAAATTACCAACCAGCCGTACATGTTCACTATCGGACCGCATTCCTTCTATTGGTTCGAACTTGCGCACCCGACGGAAGCGCCGCCTAAGGCTGTCGATGAGATACCTCAGGTGCAATTTAAAAAATCATGGATGGAACTGTTCAAAGAAAAACTGCCCAAAGATTTCGAATTCGCCATCCGTCAATATTTGCTCAGAAATTACTGGTTCGAAGGCAAAAATTACTCAAATATTGAGATTGAATTTTACGATGCAGTATTTCTGGACGCGAACGGACTTGCTGAAAAACGAAAAGGCAAGGACAAACAGTATTGTTTGTTTCAGGTTTCGGTTAAATATTCCGATGCAGAAACCGAAAGGTACAATTTGCCGGTGGGATTGCAACTGAAGGGAAACGGACAATTGCCTGAAGATATTGCAAAATTTTCGATTGCGCGCGCTGTCGGCGATAATGCAGATGGGATTATCTATGACGCCGTGTGCGATCTGGATTTTTCCAAATTTATGCTTAAAGTTATCAGAAACAAGCGGCAGATTAAAGGGAAACACGGTAGGGTTTTCGGTGAACGGATGCGGCGTGGGAATCAGCTCTTTAACGCTCTTAAAGGCGAATCGCAGCGGGAGATGAGGTTTATTAAGAAATCGAACACCAGCATTATTTATGATGAACTGGCTCTCCTCAAGTGGTACCGGAAAATCGAGGAGGGAATCAATCCAGACGTTGAATTGAGTAAGTACCTGTCCAATGACGCCCGGTTTCACTACTCTCCGCCGCTCGCTGGCGTTATCGACTATAAAATTGGGAGGAAAAAGCCGGTTAATCTCTGTTCGATGCGTAATTACTACTATAATATCGGTGATTCATGGCGGTTCATAGTCGATGAACTGGATCGTTTTTTCGACCGGGCGGCGACATATTCCTACGCGAGAAACCTTGAATCGCTGCCGGACGAGTTTTCCGAAATTCAGACCTGCAAAAACGCCTTGGAAGTCGAACAGTTTTGTGTGCCGCAGCAATTGAAAGAAATGTTTAATTTAGCGCTCGATTCGATCGAAATTTTGGGAATACGAACGGCGGAAATGCATATCCGGCTCGCCAAAAATGAAACGGATCCGTTTATTCCCGAACGATTCACGCCGTTTTATCGACGCTCGCTCTATCAATCGATGCGAAACACCACAACCTACGTTTTGGAAGATTTGAACTCTGCGATGAAGGAATTTAACGGCGATGAATCGGATATTCCCACTAAATCCAACATCCGCGGCAAAGCGGAGATTGTGATCGAAGCGAAAAAACAAATCCTGAGCAAGTTTTACAAAATAATCGAACGCCAGATACCGGGATACCGCATTCGCATTCACGGCGATTTTTTCCTTTCGAACGTACTGTGTTCGCTGCATGACAGCCGCGAAATTATCGCCGGCAGGGATTTTCTGTTTATCGACTTCGAAGGCGAAACCGGCAAATCGATCGAAGAACGGCGGCTAAAGCGCAATCCGCTGCGCGACGTCGCAAGCATGATCCTGTCGCTAAATTCAGCCGCATATTACGCTCTGGAGAATAAACTGGAGCGAATCTCGCCGAATGAACAGGAAGTCGAAATGTACCTCACATGGACGCGTTTATGGCAAAAATGGGTCAGTTCGCAATTCTTAACCAGTTATTTGAGAAATGTTAATAAAACTTTCTTTTTTAGAGAACTGACCTCCGAACAAATCTGCGATTTGCTGAGTGCGTATCGTTTGGAGAGAGCGGTGTACGAACTCGGCAGCGAACTAAGAGGCGAAAGGGAGTTTTTACATATCCCCCTCGCTATGATTCTGGACATTCTCCAAGAACAGTAGCCCGAACACTCTTGTTCGACTCCAAGAACAGTAGCTCGAACACTCTTGTTCGACACAAACGAGAGCCGGCGAGAGCTTGCAGACGCCTCGAGAGCTTGCAGA
>CAZWOY010000039.1:0-11077 GCA_964635255.1 uncultured bacterium | reverse complement strand
TCCAAGTGGTTCGAACACTCTTGTTCGACTCCAAGAACAGTAGCTCGAACACTCTCGTTCGACACAAACGAGAGCCGGCGAGAGCTTGCAGACGCCTCGAGAGCTTGCAGACGCCCTCGTCTGCAAGCCTGGCAGCGCAGGTGCAACAGATGACCGCAGAGCCAAGAATGTAGGTCGTGATTCTATCGCGCCCTCCATGTCCAAGTGGTTCGAACACTCTTGTTCGACTCCAAGAACAGTAGCTCGAACACTCTTGTTCGACTCCAAGAACAGTAGCTCGAACACTCTCGTTCGACATAAACGAGAGCCGGCGAGAGCTTGCAGACGCCTCGAGAGCTTGCAGACGCCCTCGTCTGCAAGCCTGGCAGAGCGGTTGCAACCGATGACCGCAGAGACGCACAATGTAGGTCGGCATAAACAGCGGATTGAAATCCCGCTTAACATAATGCAAAATTTTACAAGGAAAAAATGGAAGATAAACATAAATCTCTTTTCGAACTGGCTGAACTATGGGGCGTGCAGACCTCATACTGGGATATATACGGAAACCTCCAAACGGCTGAACCGGAAGCGGTAATCCGCGTTTTAAATGCGCTGGGATTGGATATTTCCGATGAGAGCCAGGCTGAATCTGCGATAGAACTTAAAAAGCGCGCAAAATGGCGCAATGCCATCGAACCGGTGCACGTAGTTTGGGATAAAAGCGAATTCGCATTTCTGCTGACTTTGCCGGAAAGACAATACTTGGGCGAAGACAGCATTTCTATTGATGTTACAGCCGCTGATTTCGACGTCGCGCCGGAAGAGGGAATTGAAAAAATAATGGAATGTGAATTTCGGATTAGCGAACTTGAAACTATCGTAACGACGCTGATCGATGAAGTAAACTACCGCAGATTCAGAATCACTCTGCCAGACAAACTGCCATTCGGGTATTGCAATCTGGCGATAAGCGTCGGCGACAGTCAGTATGAAAGTCTGATAATCTCGGCTCCGCGAAAGCTCTCCCGCTCGGAAAAGGTCGATGGCGGCTGGGGAGTCTTTCTGCCCTTATATTCGCTGCACAGCAAAAAAAGCTGGGGCGTCGGCGACTTTTCCGATCTGACCGAGCTATGTAAATGGACGGGAAATAAAGGCGGATCGGTCGTGGGCGTTCTGCCGCTGCTGCCGGGATTTCTGGATGACGATCCTGAATCGGACGCGCCTTACGAATACAGCCCTTACGCCCCGGCAAGCCGGTTATTCTGGAACGAAATTTTCATCGACGTCGAGAAAATACCGGAATTCAAACGCTGCGCCAAAGCGCAGAAAAAGTACAACTCCAAAACCTTCCAGCGGGAATTGGAAAAGCTGAATAAAGCCAAAATAGTCGATTACAGCCGTATTTACAGATTGAAACGAAGCATTTTGTTCGAACTCTGCCAGCATTTAATGGCGAAAGAGGGCAAAAAGCGGTATCAGGATCTGCAGGCTTTCAAACGCGAAAATCCAAAGGCGGTCGAATATGCGCTCTACCGCGCCGCCGTTGAAAAACACAAGTCTTCGTGGCATTCATGGGAGGGAGAACTGCGCGACGGCGAGATCGCGAGAGACGACTACGATGACGACGTTTACAACTACCATGTCTTCGTTCAATGGGCCGCCTCGCGCCAGTTAAAGGAACTCGATGATAAAGCCGGTCAATTAGGCGTAGGACTATATTTCGATCTGCCGCTGGGCGTCCATCCCTCAAGCTACGACGTTTACAGCCACCGCAGCAGTTTTATGCTGGACCTCAGCGCCGGCGCGCCGCCGGACCTGCTGTTTGCAGGCGGGCAAAACTGGGGCTTTCCACCGCTGCATCCGCTGCGACTCCGCGAGAATCGCTACGCTTATTTCATCGACACGATCCGCCACCATTTGAAACATTCCGATATCCTGCGCATCGACCATGTGATGGGCTTTCACCGGCTGTTTGTCATTCCGCAGGGAATGGATTCCAAAGACGGCGTTTACATCACCTACAACGTCGATGAGTTCTACGCCGTTCTCTGTCTTGAGGCGTATCGACATGACAGCGTCATCATCGGCGAAGACCTCGGCACCGTTCCCGATTACGTCCCGGAAAAGATGCGGGAGCATGGCCTTAACCGAATGCACATTCTTCAGCTTGAAGCCTACCAAAGTTCCCCAAAACGGCTGCCTCCGGTTGAGGATAATACACTCGCCGCGTTGAACACCCACGACTTGCCTACTTTTGCAGGCTTCTGGAAAAGCCGGGACGTCACGGATCAATTCGAGCTTGGATTGATCGACGAGGAACGTAAAGATGAATGGCTGACAAGGAGGGAAGAACTGCGCGCGAACATAAAAGGATTCCTGCAGGTCAACGGATGGCTGAAAAAAGAGGTTTCAATCGATAAAATAACGCAGGCGACGCTGAAATACCTGGCTGGAAGTCCCGCGTTTATGACTTTGATAAATTTTGAAGATCTTTGGCTTGAAACCTACCAGCAAAACATCCCTGGCACCTGGCGCGAACGAGCCAACTGGAGTTGGCGCGCAAAGTATTCATTAGAAGAAATCAAGCGCAATCGCCGGTTTGGCAATTTCTTGAAGGTGATCGATGATTTGCGGCGAACCGGCTTAAAAGGATTGGAAAAAAAGGAAATGGAAACAGAATCATATATGTCAGACGACGATTTATTCCTGTTTAACGAGGGCTCTCACTTTCACCTTTACCGTTATATGGGAGCGCATCCCGACGAGATCGACGGCGTGCGCGGAACTCATTTCGCCGTATGGGCGCCGGATGCGGAGAATGTTTATGTTATCGGCGATTTCAACGATTGGAGTAAGGAAGCCAATCCCCTTACTCCTTTAAAAAGTTCGGGAATTTGGCGCGGTTTCATCCCTGGAGCGGAGAAAGATCACCGCTACAAATTTCACGTCGTTTCCCGCTACAACGGCTACCGCGTCGATAAAGCCGATCCCTTCGCATTCAGGAGCGAAGTTTCCCCGCGCACCGCCTCGATTATATGGGATATAGAATATGAATGGAGCGACGCCGAATGGATGAAAAACCGTAAGCGCTTCAACGACCTGAACAGCCCGATCTCAATTTACGAAGTCCACATCGGCAGTTGGCGGCGCGTCCCGGAGGAGGGCGGCCGACCGCTGACCTACCGGGAAATGGCTCCGCAGTTGGTCGAATATGTCAAGGAGATGGGCTTTACCCACGTCGAATTCCTGCCGGTGATGGAACATCCGTTTTACGGATCGTGGGGCTACCAGACCACCGGCTACTTCGCCCCGACCAGCCGTTACGGAACGCCGCAGGATTTTATGTTTTTGATCGACAGTTTGCATCAAGCGGGGATAGGCGTCATCCTCGACTGGGTTCCGTCCCATTTCCCCAACGACGAATACAGCCTCGGTTTCTTCGACGGCGCTCACTTGTACGAACATGAAGACCCGCGGCGGGGAATCCATCCCGATTGGAATTCGAAGATATTCAACTACAGCCGCAATGAAGTCAACAGCTTCCTGATTTCGAGCGCCCTGTTCTGGCTGGATAAATACCATGCGGACGGTTTGCGCGTCGATGCGGTGGCGTCGATGCTCTATCTGGACTATTCCCGCAAAGAGGGCGAGTGGCTGCCCAACGAATACGGCGGACGGGAAAACATCGAAGCGATCGAGTTCCTGAAGCGGTTCAACCAGGTCGTTTACGAAAGCTACCCCGACGTCCAGACGATTGCCGAAGAATCGACCTCTTGGCCGATGGTTTCCAAGCCCGCCTACGTAGGCGGTTTGGGATTCGGGCTGAAATGGGATATGGGCTGGATGCACGACAGCCTCAAGTATATGCGGCTCGATCCGATTCACCGCAAGCATCACCACAATGAATTGACGTTCAGGATGCTGTATGCGTTCCACGAGAATTTCTGCCTGCCGTTGTCTCACGACGAAGTTGTGCATGAGAAGAGTTCACTGCTGGGCAGGATGCCCGGCGACGAGTGGCAGAAGTTCGCAAACCTCCGCCTGCTGCTGACCTGCCAGTACGTCCAGCCCGGCAAAAAGCTGCTGTTCATGGGCGGCGAGTTTGGGCAGTGGAGCGAGTGGAGCCATGAGAGCAGCCTCGACTGGCATTTGACCCAATACGACCGCCATCAGGGAATCCAGAACTTGCTGAAAGACCTCAACCGCCTCTACCGCGAGGAGTCCGCGCTTCACGAGCTCGACTTGGATCAGGACGGCTTCGAGTGGATCGACGCCAACGACGCCGGCCGGAGTTGCTTCACGTTCCTGCGCCGGGACCGCCAAGGCGGGTGCATCCTGATTGGCTTGAACTTCACCCCGGCGCTGCGGGAAGACTACCAAATCGGCGTCCCGCGTGAGGGAGCCTGGCGCGAGATCTTCAACTCCAACGAAGCCAAGTACTACGGATCAGGCGACGGCGTAAACGGCGAGGTCAAAACCGAAGATTACGCATCGCATGGCAATCCGTTCGCGATCAGAGTCACTCTGCCGCCGCTGGGCGGGATTATGTTGAAGTGGGATGATGGAAATTTGTGAGTAAGTGATTTTGTGATTGTGTGATTGTGTTATTTTGTAGAATGGTTTGTAGGGCGGGATCTTATCCCGCCTTTTACCTCAACCAACCATTCTCCCCCTTTCTAAGGGGGCCGGGGGGATCCAACCGCTCTGATTTTAGAATAAGAGTTACAAAAATCGCCATTTTTTCATTTCAGATAAAATTTACATGGCTATATCTATTGACTTTCGTAATCAGCTATAATTAAACTGCATTCTGATCTTGAAATTGTAACAATAACTATGTCCATAAAAAATTATGGGCAAATTAAGATCGCATCGGAGGCGGTCATGAAAGCTGAATTGGCGCCGGTTGACAAGATTCAACCCAATCCGAAGCAACCGAGAAATAAACTGAACAGCGATGAGATAGAGGAACTTGTTGCTTCAATTAAACATATCGGCGTAATACAGCCGTTGCTGGTCGCGCCCGGAAACGGCGGCTATGTGCTTGTAGCGGGCTCTCGAAGGCTCGAAGCGTCCAAACGGGCGGCTCTGGAAGAGGTCCCTTGTATAATCCAGGATCTTGAAGAAGAGGAACTGCTGCGTTACGCCCTGATTGAAAATCTGCAGCGCGAAGACTTGGCTCCGCTGGAGGAAGCCGAAGCTATCAAGCAATTGATGAGCTCCGAACATTTGAATTACCGAATGGTCGCCGATCTAATCGGAAAATCCAAGTCGTTCATTTCCGGAAGGTTAGCTCTGCTAAACCTGCCCGACGACCTGAAAAGCGCCGTTTCGCAGGGCGTTATCTCTTTGAAAAAGGCTGACGTCTTAAAAACCGTAAAAAACGCCAAAGCCCGTTCCAGGCTTCTCGCAAGAGCCCCCCAGCTTGATCTGCCAACTCTGAGAACGCTTGCGGAAAAAGCCCGGGCTAAAGGCGGCAACAAACAGGAGAAGGAACCCAAGCCAAACGCCATTAATCCGGAACTGCAGGAATTCGCGAAATCTACGAAAGGATTTCGAGTCTATAAAGATCGGATCAGTTTTCGGTTTGAATCGGAGGATGAGTTGCGGAATTTGTTGGGGCGGTTGTTGGAAATGTTGAGGAAGTGACATTATATGTGTTGTAATTACAATTTGTTGGGATTTTATACGCATAGCGGACAAACGGTTTTTTGGGATTAGCCGGGAAAGTCCTTAGCCGATGAAGATTATCCTGAACGACCACATCCTAACCCGAATGCAGGAACGCAAAGTTACCGAACGTGAGGTTCATCAGACTATTCTTGAAGGCGAATCTTATCAGGCAGCGCTTGGGAGAGTGGCATTTCGACGAAATTTTATTTATAATGATCTATGGAGAGGAAAACATTACGGAACTAAGCAAGTGGAAGTCATCGCCGTTCAGGAAAACGACGCCTGGATCGGTGTAACGGTTGTATCGCGTTTTTTTTGAGGAAAAGTTGGAACTAACGTACGATCCACGTCATAACATCGCCTATATCCGGTTTAAAGAGCCGCTTACCGGTGTGAACACAATCAAGCTAAGCGAGTATGTCAACTTAGACATCGCGCCAGATGGAACCCTTTACGGGATAGAGTTGCTCAATGCCAGCCAGCAGTTAGGCGAACTTCAGAAAAAGAAAGTTCGGTTAGTGAATGAGGCGAGTAGAAAACAGGTGGAGTATGAACTGCCATAATCAGCGCTTAGAGGCGATAACCACGCTTCTCGAAGGAGCCCCCCAGCTTGATCTGCCAACTCTGAGAACGCTTGCGGAAAAAGCCCGGGCTAAAGGCGGCAACAAACAGGAGAAGGAACCCAAGCCAAACGCCATTAATCCGGAACTGCAGGAATTCGCGAAATCTACGAAAGGATTTCGAGTCTATAAAGATCGGATCAGTTTTCGGTTTGAATCGGAGGATGAGTTGCGGAATTTGTTGGGGCGGTTGTTGGAAATGTTGAAAAAATGAAGTGTTAAGTGATTAAATTACAATGGGTTAAGGACTTGTCCGCCTGGCGGACAGATTTTTATTTAGGTTAATGAGATTAAGGATAGATCAAGAGGACGACGCCCGTTTTCACTATTCGCCGCCGCTTGCAGGCGTTCCCGATTATAAAATCGTAAGGAAAAAGCCGGTTGATCTCTGCTCGGTGCGCAATTATTATTACAATATCGGTGATTCTTGACAGTTCGTGGTCGATGAACTGGACTGCTTTTTCGACCGGGCGGCGACGTATTATTACGCGAGAAACCTTGAACCGCTGCCGGATGAGTTTTTCGAAGTTCAGACGTACAGGCAAGCCTTGGAAATCGATCAGTTTTGCGTGCCGCAGCAATTGAAAGAAATGTTTAATCAGGCTATTGATTCGATATAAATTTTGGGAGTGCGAACGGCGGAAATGCATTTCCTGCTCTTAAAAAATGAGACGGATCCGTTTAGTCTCGATAGATTCACGCCATTTTATCGACGCTCGCTTTATCAATCATGTTCCAATAATCGACGACAATCCGCGGCGCGGCGTGAAAAAGACGATGAATTCGGCTCAGATTATCTGCTATCATGAACGATCCAGCGTCTGGCGTCTTCTCAGCCATCTTGAAAATTATGGCAGCATAAACATCCGGGTTCACGGTCGTGTTATGGTTATGGATCATCTGATGTTTGACGTTGTTGTTGAAACCGCGATGCAGCTATTTAACTTATTAACGTAAGTATCTGTATTTATAAGCATATATTGGGTATTAATTTTCAATTTTAGGGCGTACTCTATTTAAAATAGACAATTATGCTGACTTTCTAACAATAATCTGTATAGAACAGACAATTATGCTTGACTCCTTGATAAGAATTTATTAATATTTAATTAAGCAGTTGTTTAAGAAGGCTCGATTTGGTAATTTTGAACGATGCAGAATGCTTCATAAATTTTAAAGAGAGAGATTTGCAAAAACCTCTATATACATTTTACTTTTTAATATTGGAGTGAATTTTGAAAACTTCTGAATACCTAATGGGTATTTCAATTCTTCTCCTGTCCACGTTGGCATTTTCACAGACAGCTAGATTTGTCTCAAAATCAGCTAGTTTTGGAATTCTCGAAGAACAACATGGCACTGGCGCTTATACAGGCAGATGGAGAAATTTCACTTTTTCAGACAATATCACCTTTGTAACAAAAGATCCCGCACGAACCTGAACAGTAAATTGGTCTTCAGACAGGCATTGTGGCTTCTGGTTAATTGCCAGAGATATCATAACTGATGAGTGCTGGCGTTGTAGTTACGAATTAGATGAGACGGAGTGGTTAACAGGTCCAGAGGGAGGAAACGTGTGGGAGATAAGAAGAGATGACAGCTGGATAAAGCTTGAACATGTATGGGTGTTGGTTCCCAACATTGAACATGAAGGTGTTCACCGTGAATATACGCACTGGGAATACCGTATAGACAGGTCTGATATGTGTTTATGGAGAGCTACTGTTCCGGAGGACAGAGATATCGTATTATATTATGGAACCGATATGATATCAATCATGGGTTCGGAACAAAGGGGTGATCTTATGATTTGGGGAATAGGACAGGATAATTGGAATATGTCTTGGGATACATGGGCAGAATATTTTGCTAACGGTGGATTGGATCACGGTGTTTGGGCAGTATCTCCTGTTCAAAATATAGAAGATCCACAACCTCTTCAAGAACCTGTTAAAGTCCTATTTGTCAAGTATCTTAAGAAAGATAACAGTAATGGGATAGATTGGTTACCAGTATCGGATGATATTAATGAAAGTTATATTGGATTGGTATTTACTTGTACAGATCCTGCTGAACAGGAAGCGGGTACTATTGGGTATGAAGTATTCGATATTACCACATGGCAGGGAAAATGTATGAATAATCCTATAATAGCAGATGAACCGAGACCCACTGGAAACACCGACCAGTTTTTCGATTTTAAGGTTGACAATCCATTTTATCCGGATGAAGGCGACCTAAAGTATTCGATTAGGATTATTGACAGGGACGAGGTCATTGATGGTCTGACATATTCCGAGAGACGATATTCAGTTGTGCGGAATCAACCTGTAAAAAGAGACACACTATGGTTGATTGCGCAGGATTATGCTGCTCATGCGATTGTAATGCCGCATTTGGACAGATGTTCGCCATTAAGACTTCAAGGATACCTTAATCCCTATTATAACTATCCGATGTGGGGAATTTCCGTACCAAGAGACTATGACGGCGCTGAGGAGATTGGATTTAACAGAGGAGATTATATGGCGGATTACTGGGAAGAACAAAATGCTTATGCCAATCCACTTATCAGATACGATAATAAAATCCTTGATTTTTATTCCTTCTGTGTTAAAAACAGTAATAACGATTTCGATAATACACTGCCTGCTGACCAGGATACTTTTTTAATTGGCAGAGGGTATTATGGTGACCGACTGACAAACTGGGAGGAATATAGAGGATTTGTTTGCATTGGGGATCCCACACAACCTCATTATCTAAATCCAACTCACAAAAGAACATCGCCAAGAAATAAAACACTCTTTATCGACTGGCGGGAAAATACTCAAGTAGTTGACTTAAGAAATCAGATCACCAGATTTTCCAATAAATTAGGGCCTACTGAAATGTATTATGTCGATCTAAATCTTCAAGAACCAGCAGATCGAATTACCACAAAACGATATATTAACCGAAATAGAGTTGGCGCATTTTTCAAGTACTTTAGTTACCCAGGAATTACTAATAAACCACTGATAAACTCAAAACTACAAAACGCTGTTTCATTTTGGGTTGTGAACGGAGCTGAGAGAAACTTTTGGAGAAATTATCGACGTCAACATCCAAATGCTCCAAATCCACCTGCTGATTGGTTCGGATGGATCGTATCAGAAAACCTTACGTATTCCAATCTATTATTACCGGAAGGAAATAGTAGATTGTGTGTAAACGTTGAGGTGATTAGACGTCATCAGAATAACGTGTATTATTTTCAACAACATCATCAGGCAGAGTGGCCAGGCGATTTTTCCGACATGCTTCTATTTGTGATATTCCATGAAATGGGACATTCCGTGTCGATGGAACACATCTATGACATGCATTACATGGAGGACCCGGCTCCTATAATCTACGACCAGACAAATCCTGATTATGGGAAGTTTTTCCCTCCAAATTACGTTGACGATTATTCAGCAGGCAATAAAGCCGAATTTACCATCACGCCTTAACCTTGAAAAATAACAAAGGAGTTGAAAATGAGTATTAAGTACAAATGGTTCCTGTCCGCGCTGATTTTTACATTAGTTGTCAGTTCTTTTATCTTCGGTGATCCGCCAAAATTTAAACACCCGAGATATTTCAGCGAAATGTGGCGGGATCGTGGTCCAGATAACCGTTACAGTAATGATGTGTATCCCAGCAGCGGTGTATTTGCCACAGTTTACATAGAGACGAACGAGCCTTCGAAAGGATATCCGATGCATTCCAGTCATGTCGTTGGAGTATCAGACACCATAATGATTTACGTGGAATTTCACAACCGAAACACATCCGGTTACGATATCCGTTCGATGACGCCTGAACAGTGGTTTCAGCCGGTTATTTACAATACACAGGCTGACATTCGAGAGGACAAACCGCTGCCGTCTCCCGATGATTTCGGGTACCAGTTTTATTTTTGGGATGAATTTGTGGATGGTAAGGTCGCTAAACCGGACACAATTCCAACTGAGACTGAAATTGGTAAATATTCTCTTCGGTATTTAGTTTGGGGAATTCCTAGCGGAAGGTTCAGACTGATGATGGAAGAGACTGAATACCTCCCGCAGGACGTCAAACTGCTTGTCAATTATGTTCATCCGGTTTGGATTACGAAACCTGCAGTTCTTCAGGATACGATTAACGCATACGCGGCATGTTTCTGGCGAGCTTTCGATAATAATAATTATACCGAAGCATCGACATGGTTTACGAACATTCTAAATAAAAATCCCTATTCTGTGACTGGAAATTTATTAAAATTGTACAACGCGGGTTATGGCAGTGATTCGACTTATTTTGAAAATACAATGGACAATTTGCTGCAAATCCTTGAAGAGAACCTGGATCCGTTACTCCCGGACACCTCGAATATGGACATTTACACAAAAGCATGGTATTTTGATATGATCAACGAAGTTGAAGTATGGAAATACGAATACGAGAACAATCTTCGTTATCATCATAATTAGTGGTTCACTTTTCAGGCGTCCAATGCTGTTTTTCGTAGAAAGCTGTGATGAAGCGATCTCTTGGGATTGCAGTATAGCTAGCGATTGCTTCATCGCTCACCTGTCCCCAGTCTATTGATAGGCGATTTCGCCATCCGGCAACTTTCAAAAACCAACTCCAAAATAACTCTGCAGAGACCTAAAGGTCAATCGCCACCATCGTCATCGGATCATTTTAGTGCGGGCTTCAGCGCATTCCGGGCGCTAAATACGCGCTGAAGCGCGCACTCGATGGGATTTCAGGTTTCCTCTTACTTCATCAAAACC
>CAZWOY010000038.1:0-16147 GCA_964635255.1 uncultured bacterium | reverse complement strand
CTTAGTCTGCTAAAGGCAGACTCGCAATGACACTTTTTACTGCACTTAGTAATATGTATTTTTAAAACGCTGATTTAGGTTTTCAATCAAGAAATTGGCATTATTTTAAATATTTTGGCAAAATTACACTTAATGTATCAGCGAGGTTGATAAGTTTTTAATATTATTCGCTTCTTATTTTGATTTTCTATACTTTTTGGTTATTATAATTAGTATAATTGAAATAATCTATTGAACCAGAGAGTGTTCGGATAGATTCTTTGGATTTTTAAGAGGGTTTTTTTGAAAAGCAAGTTACAGGCGACATTTTTCGGTGGTATAAGAATACTTTGGAAGGGGAAACTTATAAATCAGTTTGCCACCAAGAAAATATTAGGTTTGTTTTGCTATCTCATTGAAAACTCGAATGTAGAGTCTTCGCGCGACAAGCTGATGCTGCTTTTTTGGGGTGGTTTTCCCGATAGCCAAGCTAAATATAATCTACGATACGCATTATGGAATATAAGAAAGCTGTTTAAGGAATCTGAGTCGGATATAGATCCGCTAATTACTACAAGAACTTCATGCCGCTGGAATCCGGATTTTCCTTTTTTAACCGACACTAAAATTTTTCTAAATTCGATAAAAAAGGAAAACTCACCGAATCGTATGGCTGAATTTGAACGGTCGATTCAGCTATACAAGGGACATTTTCTTGAAGGTTTCACGCTGCGGAATCTACCTGAATGGGAAGATTGGCTCGCGCAGCGCCGTGATATGCTGCATCAGAACTTTCTCAATATTGCGATTGAACTGGGAAATCATTACTTGCGCGAGAACGCTGCGAGTCACGCTCTGCATCTGTTTAACCGCGCTCTGGCGATGACGCCCGATTTTGAACCGGCTCATGAAGGAATAATACGGGCATTCGGCAATCAAGGAAAGATATCTTCAGCGCTGAGGCACTATAACAAGTATGTAGAAATAATGCGTCGCGATCACAGCGCTCCGCCTCATCCCGATATAAAAGCTTTGGCAGAGCATTTCCGGAAGGGAGATTATAACCAGGAAGTATCGGCGCCGCCTGAAAAAATTGAAATCACAATCCGCGATTCGGATACGATTTTGTCTCCGAAACTGGAGCCAGAAATACTTGAAGAAGACGCCGGAGCGGGCGTCGAAATAAGTCCGGCTCATGAAATTAGCGTGTTAAGCACAACTCAATTTGTTGGTCGAGATAAGGAATTGGAAGAATTCGATTTTATTCTCGATGAAGTGAAAAGCGGCAAGGGGCAGGTGCTTATTATATCCGGCGAGATGGGTATCGGTAAAACAAGATTGTTTAACGAATTTATTTCCAAGGTTCCGAAAGAATTCTATATAGGTTTAGGCGAAGCGGAAGAAATTCAGTCGATAAGACCTTTGGAAGAATTAATGCGAGTGATGGAAGAGTTTAACAAGGATAACCGGATCCCGCCGAAGCTAAGACAGAGATTGCATGAGATATTAACCAGAAATGACCGGACAGATTCAGAAAAGATTGAAGAACAACTTCCAAATATTATAAGAGAGTGGATTATTGACTTAGCTAAGTACGCTCCGGTATTGATTGTGATCGATGATATGCACTGGGTCAGCGAATCGACTTTGAAAATATTTTCAGCGCTGTCGTCTGATGCAAAACGGCTTCCGATTTTATTAGTTGGCATTTTCCGGACGTATGAACTTCAATCGGAAGACAAAATAGCCGCATCATTGATAAGCGTCGCCCGTACGGGGAGACTTTGGCGCATGGAACTGAGTAAATTAACCGAAGATGAGACGCATAAGCTGATATCGGCAAGATCGAATAAAATTGCAGAATCGCTGAAGGCGGAAGATATTCCAAAGCTCTATAATTATTGCGCAGGCATTCCTTTATACGCGCTGGAACTGGCTCAATTAATCGAAGAAGGCAGAACCGATTTCCTTATCAGCCCACTGATCGACGACAAACCAGATTTCGAATCTAAAGACGCGAAAATAATGGTTCCGCCATTAATGCAGAAGATTACCGAACATCGAATCAGCAAACTGCGCGATCCTTTAATCGAAATCCTAAAAAACACATCTTTATTGAGAGGTCAATTCAGTTTAGAATTGATTAAAGCAATAACAGAACAGGATTCTGAGGAATTGGAAGAAAACCTGGTTGAATTAGAGCAAAGGAACTTTATCCACCATATCGAAGAAAACGACCGGATTACTTTTGCTTTTAACCATCAAATGGTAAAAAACTCTATTAATCAATCCATCAATTCTTTTGAAAAAAGAAGGTTTTATAAGAAGATTAGCAAGGCTATCGAGGATGTCGATGAAGATACGAATTCAGACGTCAGAGCGTATTATCTTTACCATTCCGGCAATCAGGCTGAAGCTATTCCATACTTATTGCAAAGCGCAGAAACCTGGCTGAAAGTGGGCGACGCCTCAAGCGGCTTGCAATATTCAAGAATAGCGTTGAGCATCTGTCAGGATAAACTCGGCGACAATTCCGATGAAGTACTAAAAATAAGCAGAATACATATAAAAAACCTGACAGATCATGGTTTTATCCATGAAGCCGTCGACGTCTATCATTCGATTATCGATTCGATGGGATCGACATTATCTAAGAAAGAAATTGAGACGTTGAAAAAAGAACGCGATAATGTCAAGCAATTGCTAAAAATTGAAAAACAAGAGAAACCGAAAGAACTCCCACCGTTGGTGATGGTAACGACAAAACGCGCCTTAGCAAATACTAAGATTTCGCAAAACGAACTTGACGCCGCCAGGTCGCTGTTAGAAGATGCGGACTCTATTTTAGATTCCCTTCCCAATACTGCCGCCACGATACGAGAAAATGCGATGGTTATTCAAGTTCGAGCCAAGATTGCAATGGCTGAGGGAAAGTATGTCGAGACAATTCGCTTGTTAAGCAACACAATGGAGCTCATGCTTCTTCATGGAACTGTTTCCCAGTTGGCTGAAACCTGGCGATTGTACGGAGACGCCTATCTAAAACTAAGAAAGTTCAATTATGCAGGCGAAGCGCTAAAACAATGCAGAACTCTTGCAGAACAAGAAGATAATAAACCTGAACTGGTTTACTGCTATCAATCCTGTGGAAATCTTGCCTTTGAGTCAGGGGATTACCATGAGGCGGAGCGCTACTTTAAACTGGGAATAGAATTCTGCTCTGATTTACCGGAAATGAAAAGTGCGCTTAATTCTCTTAGAATCGAATTGGCTCGAACATACTTGAAAATGAAACGCAATCAAGAAGCGAAAGACATTGTTAAATTGATAGAATCTTCACAGGATCCAGAAAAAGACACGGATATTTTACAGAAAATAAACGAGATTAAAACCCGCCTGTAACTTTACTGCTCTTCTTCATACCCGAAGCTTTTGTCGATAAATATCGATGTATTGTCCCGCGGACCTAATTTCGGTATTACGAACCTGCATATCCCGGTCGTTCGATCCCATCGAATATCAGTTGGGGCGGTCCCGATTAGCTCAGACTTAATCGAAACCGAGATCACATCACGAGTCAGGAAAACTTTCATTCCTATGTTTTCAATAGTGTATTTTCCTTCATTTGAAACCCGCACCACTAATCTTTGCGCGGTTTTCTCGTTCGTCGATATTCTAAGCCCTCGCCAAGCGCTGAATCGCGTTATCAGGTCTTCAGCCGGCGCTTGCCAGACGTTTAACTCATCCATTTTTTGAGCCAATTGGATGGGAAGATCCGATAATCCCTGTTCACGCAGGATTGCGGGATCCATTATTGCCAGATATAATCCTCCCGCCCTACGTATCCGCTGCAGATCCGCAACCATTCCGTTCAAAATAGCTCCGCCGCTCAGCCCAATATTATTATGCCATTCTTCGAGGGTAAGCTGTGATTTTGGAATAGCGCTAATAGGAACTAATCCGGAAAAAAAATTTGGTCTGATCTCGCGTACTTTGGGTCCATAGTATCTTGGCTCTATTTCGCCTAAAATCAATTGAATATTTGCTTTGGCAGCCGCCTGGTAAAGCGGTATTTCAGTTTCCCAGCGAGCAGGGAAGAGACCGACCGGTTTATTTCCGGTTAATTTGCGCATCCAATTCGATTGACTTTCCATCCACTCTTTCTGATCGTTCACAGGTCGCCCCATCAGACTGGTTGTATTTCTTGAAGCTATGAATACGTCGTTTGGCAGTTGATTGTCTATTGTGACTTCCTTGGATGCATTATCGCCTAAAATTATGTCAACATCGACGACGGAATTTTCAGCGACTTTAAGAACTTCCAGCAGATCGACTGTAAAATCTTCGGATTTAAGCATTACGCCGCCGCCGGCGCTCATGCCGTTTGGCCAAATTTCCGCTAATGCCACTCCTTTGCGTTTTAAGTAGTCAATTGTGTTGAGTACAAGCCTGTCAATGATAGCGTTATTGTCTTTGTGTTCCTGTATTGTCTCCGGAGTAAAACTGAACCAAACATATCTTCCATCGATATAGCTGCCATGAGCCAAACCGACATTACTGCGATTGTTTTGGTTCGAACGGTCTTTCCAGTAGGGTTTGAACCAAAATCCATCGCAATTGGCTCTCGGTTCCACCAAGTCCATTGCAATGTAACCGTTGTAAGTATAAAGCTCTAAATGCGTTCCGGGAGGTATCATGGCTGATATCGGATTGTTGCCCTTAAGTACAACGCTTGTGCCGCCAGTGGGATCTTCTACAGATCCGGCCGGCAGTCCTCCGATAATTTGTGACATAAAATCGAATCCCGCCCAGTTGCCGGTTTCATCGCGACATCCGGGAGACCAGCACATTAATAGACTGCCTCCATTGGCAACAAATTCTTTTATTCCTTCCTTTTCAGCCTGCGAAAGTAACAATGCGCCCGGCAATATCAAAACAAAATTGCCTCTTCGCAAATTCATTAAGTCGTGTTCATAAACTAACTTGTATTTTATCTCACGCAGTATAAACAACTCCTCCCACCAATCGACAAAATGAAAATCTCGATATGTATGACCTACAATTTCCTCCCAGGCGTCCACCTCTTCCTTGGGATTGCGCATTCCTTTGGCGTACCACAATGTATCGGCTTTATTCCAGTCGGGCGTTCGTTTTATATAAGGCCAGACGTCGGGCTGTCCCCGGTCCTCATCATCCGGCATGAGATAATTCTCTGTTCGAATAGGACTTAGTAACAGAACAAGATCTTCTGTGTAAGTCGTTTCCTGAAAACTCAGCCAGTCGAAAAACTTATAATTGCCAAGCGCCATTTTCATGACTTGAGTGTAACCCCACCATCCAACAAAAATTAGAAGCAGGGACAAGGTTATCATTCGCGCAAAAAATAATCCCGTTCCCCCTCCCATTTTTAAGAGTCCGTCTTTCTTTTTAGTCTTAAACTTGACTTTCTTTTTATCTATGTTTTTGTTGCGTTTTAACATTATGGTCTTCTTTTTGGTTTTACCGGCGGCGTCAAGGGAGCTTTATTCGCTCCTTTAGATATGCCGGGCAAAGGAGCCGTGGATCTAAACGAACTGCTGCTTTTGATATGATGGATTTTACGGTTGTCAGAGGGACTAAACTCATCCTGATTCCCGGATATTTGTTTCTCCGATTTTTCAGGCAGTTCTGCAGTCGCTTTTAAAGAACCCTTTTTTTTGATAATCGATTTATGCTGGTTTACGGCAAATGAATCGTCGCTATTAAAAGACGGAGGTTTCGATATTTTTCCGCTAAAATTCGGTTTTGGCTTCCTCAATCCCGAAGATTTGGGTAAAGCGCCTTTGTCTTCTTCGTTAAATGTAAATTTTTGTTTAGTATGCTTTTGATCCTCGATACCGCCTGCGAACTGTTCTTTTCGTGTATGAAAGTCATTTCTTTGTGATTGCTGATTTGAATTATTCTTTGCTGGTAAGCGTTGCCTTATATTATTGGTCTTTCTGTTAGGCTCCCGTGGTTCGACTGGAGAGGGCAGCGGAGCGGTTACTCGAAGAGAAAAATCTTCAGGTTTTGAAGGCGATTCCGGGACTCTCGGTTCTTCTTGAAAAGACTCGGTCAGTTCTGATTCTTCAAAATTATCCTGAGATTCTAAGAAATCTTCGAATTCTTCAGTTCTATCGGATTCTGTTTTCCGAGGTGCGCGCCGTCTTTCGCCTCGTCTTGGTTCCGCCGAGTGGATATTGTTTTGCGATTTTTCCGGCTCAATTTTAGCTGCGGTTTCCGCTTCGTCAGATTCTATCGCTAAATTCGTCGATGTTTCCGATTGTTTTTCTTGTTCACTATCCGGATACGCGGATAGCGACTCTTCTGATTTTCCTGATTTTATTTCTTTATGCGATTCCGCATGTAATTTGTTTTCTTCATTGAAATCAACCGCCGCTTCCTCATTGGGGCGTTCAGGTTCAAACGGTTCGGGCCGTTCAAATTCTTTAGAATCATAATTATCCGGTTCGCTTTCTTGGTCGGCTGCTTTTTCTGAATCTTTTAAGAAAATATCGTGTTTTGTGTTTTTCGCATATTCACGCGAGGTTAAATCGTGATTGATCAGATAAAACAATTCATCGGCAACGGTTTTAGGCTCTGAGCTTTTTGCTTCGGGAATCGATTTATGCGTGAAAGATTTGTAAATATTTTCTTTCCATTCCGGTTCGCTTTCATAGTCTTCATCGTCATTTTCAACATTTTCTTTTTTAAGGATTTCAGGTTTAGGTTCTGAATCTGCAGTTTCAACTTCCGGTTTTTCGGTTTCGCTGCTTTCATCGCTTTGCGCTTCAGTATCAGAATCCGCGATTTCGTAACCTTCAGGATCGAGTTTATTAAAGGTCATTTTTTTCTTTGAAATAAAGAAATACCAGGATGAAGCGATAATGAATATTCCGGCGGCAATCAGGATCACTTTAAAAAACAGGATGAGGTATTTTTTTGTTTTTTCGTTAAGCGGCAATCCCGATCTTTTTTGCAATGAGACTGAGAACGATTCGCCAGGTTTTAACTTGGGAAGAAACAGATAGAATATATCTTCGCTCGAATCATAAGTGCAATGAGCGGAAGCATTTTTAGTAATGACTTTATCCGCAGGGATTTGCGGGGGCGTGATAACTGCAACGGTCGCATTTTTAATTCTGAAATTATTCGTATTTACCACTGTCAATTCGACGCTCTTTTCGCTTGTGACGGCAAAAACATTTATTTTAGATCTGAGAATAACCCAATCCGCTACTTCATTAAGCGTTGTGAAATAGGTTTTGTAGTTATCAATAGCTTCGGCCGACGTCGTTTCGATTATATCTTTTAATACAGCGGGGTCGGTAATCTGATCATGGAAATTTAGTAAATATAAACCGCCAAGATCAAAAACTCTTTTCATGTCTTTTGTCATATATTCGCTGAATACACTGTGATTTGTAATGCCAAATCGATTTATTAAATCATAGTTGCTCAATTCGCTCTTTGGAAAAAGCGCTATTTGCTCATTCTCCGTATCAATCCACTCAGGCTTTTCTATAATTTTCGGATAGGCTCGGTCAGGTTGATTATCCGCAATTATATACTCTAATCCAGTTTTCTGCACAGCTTCGATCGTTGTCGAATCGTACTGTAATAAAGGCGGTCTGAAGCCCTTAATTTCTATTGAAAACTTCTTAAGATCGTTGATGCTGTTTAGAAGCCTTGCCATTTGAACATTTAGCGATTGGTCGATAAAACTTTCTTTTGTATTTCCATGACTGCCAATCTCTAACTTGCTTTCGCCGATTTCCTCTAATAATACCGGATATTTAACGGCAATATCTGTTTGTATATTGAGCGTAGCGGAAAAGTCGGATTTCTCGATTACTTCTACTGTCTCTTCTATTCTTCCGAATCTTTCCGAAATGTCGCCGTGAATAGCATAAGCGCAGTTGTAGTCTTTGGGCCAGGGATTTATACCGGTAATTCCTTCATTGGAAAGCCATCTTATCAATTGCCTAAAGAATAGCATGGCATTTAACCAGTTTTTATCATCCTGATGCAGCAAATTCAAGGAGCTTCCGAACCATACTATCCTGCCTTGACTGTTTTTTCGGTCGCTTATTACATAGCCTGGATTTCGCTTGATAGAATCCGGTAAAGATTCCGAATAGCCATCGTTTGCCCAATAGCCTGCTACGTCGATACTATTATTTTCCGGAATATAAAGCGGAGTTTCTAAAGGCGTCAATCTTAAGTAGTAGCCCGGATCCAACGCGAGAGTTCCTGGGAAGCCAAATCGCAATTGTATCGCGCAGGCTTCATTTGGTTTTAGGTAGGTTTTCCTGGTTTTAGCGCCAAAATTCCTTATCATAAAATCGTTTGAACGTGGATTGCCATCTTGGTCTTTTGAGCCTACATCTCCCGTCGCAATTACACTTCCGCCCGAATCCAGGTATTTATAAATTAAATCGACATTTATGTCGCTTAAACAACTATTTCCGGGTAATACAACTATTTTGTATCTTGAGAGGTTTTGAAAATCCGCGGTATCCGAAATAATTTGAAAATCAAGATTATTCTCATCTAAAATTTTCTTCCATATCGTAATTTTATTGGCGCTGGCTGCCTGTGGATCTTTTTCGTTATTGTTCTCAGCTGTAAGAAAAGGTTGTACTAAAAGAACTTGGGATTCAGCGGCAATTAGTCCTGAGAAAAGTCCAATTGTAAGTAAAAATATGATTATGCGCAAAGGTTGAATCTTGTTATTTCCACATATTGCCTTCATCGGATGCATTGATATCTTCCTGATTTATTCCGTTTTTCTTAGGAACTTGAAATCTGCGCATTTTAAGATTGTCCGGCGGTTTCTGTTTTTTTTTCTGTTTTGGTTTCTTTTTTAAATTAGGATTAGTATTTTGCAGCGACTCCATAAATGCCGCTTGAACAGGAGACAATTCTTCTTCCTCCTCATAATAATCATCATCGTATTCATCCTCGATATCTTCTTGAAATTCAGGTTCTCTTTTTGAGGTATGTTTCTTCTTTACTTGCCTTTGTTCTTCAGGTATATCGTATTTCCGTTCGGGTTGTTGTTCCTGGTATTCTTCCTCGTCTTCATCATCCTCAGCATAAGTTTCTGTTACTGTCGTCGTTGTCTTTTTCGTTTGAACCTGTTCTTTATCGTCCTTTTCTTTCATTTGGCTTGGAGGTTCTTTAGGTTTTGCTTTTGTTTTATCGGTTTTTACCTGGCTGCCCGGAGTAATACCGCTCGTTTTGGCTTTCGCCGGAGCGGCAGCCTTCTTTTTCTTTTCTTTCATCCTGAAAATCATATAGGATGCAACGGCGACAATCATAGTAATCAGTGTTGCAATCAAGATAACTCTAGAAAGTATCGGAATTATATCCATTTTCTTCTCTTGCTTAAAACTCCCTGAAGTATGAATCCTTTAGGTAATCCACCTTAAATTTCCCGGAACCGGCGCTTTGTTACACAGATATAACATCGAAAGCCGGATTCCGTTTTTCAAAACGCGTGAAAATATACCGTCCGAGCTTGAAGACGAATGGGAGCCCAGATTCTCCAACATCGTTATCGGACAGTTATTTCCTTGAAACGACCGCGTTAAAGACGTAAATCGAACCAAAGTTTTTAGTTTCCCAATTTTCTGCCAATTCGTGAAATTCGTTTCATGAAGAGGCGCTCTGCATAGAATATATTAAACTAGTATTTCGATTCAAATAAACCTTCCGTAAATCACAAGTTTCCTGTACGTTTCAACTTGCCCCACCCCATTTTTACGCCTAACATTTCTTCAATTGTGGCTGCCAATTTGGCAAAGTCAACTATCTGGACGAAGTAAACCCGGTAAAGAAATGCATAAGGCACCAGATAAAGCCGTTCACGTTCAATCGCAACCGTATGCATCGCGGCGATCATATCGAGAATCGATAGCTGCACCCACCACATAACAATCAAAGGCGAAATACCGAACAATATACCAACCAGAAGGAACATTACATTCGCTAAAATATTCATCAGCGGCCATAATACGGCTTCCAAAATCATTTGCCACATTGTGATCACAATTCTGGATCCGCCAGAAGGATTGATTAAGAGGAATTTATGTTTCCGAAGAGCCTGTAAAATTCCACGCGTCCATCTGTACCTTTGTTTTAACAAAGGTATCATCTCTTCCGGCGCTTCAGTATAACTTATAGCTTCCGGTTCATAATCTATTTTATAACCATGAGCTAACAGTTTGAGTGTGAGTTCGCAATCCTCTGCAAATGTATCGCTTTCCCATCCACCGACGTCCAGAATAGCTTCTTTTCTGAATATTCCTATCGGACCGGGGACAATATTTACCGATTTCAGATAAGCCTGGGCTCTGCGAACTAGGTTTAAGCCTTCGATATATTCAAGCGCTTGAAGCCGGGTCAGGATATTCCTTCGGTTTACGACTTTAACATTTCCAGCTACTCCAGTAATTTCCGGATCTTGAAAATGCCGCATAGCTACACGCAGCGTGTTTGGATGAAGGCGGCTGTCGCCATCGACGCATACAACCACTTCACCCGTAGCTCGACGAGCTCCATGGTTTAGGGCGGTGGATTTGCCGCCGTTTGGCTGCGTGAATACCCTCACTTCAGTATTGCCGTGCCAACCTTCAAGATCCTTTGCCAGTTTTAGCGTATCGTCTTTAGAGCCATCGTCGATTACAATTACTTCAAAATTCGGATAATCCAAATCGACTAATGACTTTATCGATCTTTCTATAACCACTTCTTCATTATACGCGGGCACAAGTATCGAAGCTTTTATGTAAGGCGGTTTTAATTCATAAGATAGATTCTTATTTGCATTGTGCTGCATAATGGAAAGCACAATCAAACCAAGATATCTGAAAAGTATGATAAACAGAAAGATCAAAAGCGAAATCATAGACACATTAACCAGAATACTCGGCAGAGTTACCTTGGTTTGTAAAAGTGCAATATAAACCGCTACCGTGACCGATCCGAACAGCGTCAATAAAATGAAAATGATAAACCCATAGCCAAATTTTTGCGGTCCGGTCATGTGTCCGGAAGAAGTGAGTCCTTTTAGTTCATCCGGTAAATCCGCATCAAGATCTTCGTCGGTTTTCTTTTTTTCAGATTTATCTGCTGCGGATGTAGTTTTTGTGGTTTTTGTCTGCTTAAAAAGACTGGTTGACTTGGTTGCCTCAGCTTTTTCTTTTCCACCGGCGGATTCGTCGGTTCTCCCTACCGCTTTTTCCGGTTTCGCTTGCGATTTCTGCCGCTCTTTATCGGATTGAATTCTAAGCGCTTCTTCATCCGGTTTACCTTTTTGAGTTTGTTCACTTACGATTCTTTCTTGTGAATCGGGAGTTTGAATCGCATCAGATTCCAGATGACGTTTTTTTCCCTTTATTGCATTTTCCGCTGCATCACTGTATCTTCTTCCACCGCTTCTACCATCGCTTCTGCGTTCTGAACGCGTTCTTCTTTCGCCTTTTCTTCTGTCGTGTCGCAGGCGTCTATCGACAACTACACCGCTGATTTTCTTTTCTTCTTCTGTTTGCACTTCAGCTTCATCTTGCGATTCTACATCCTCAACCCACGACCACAAGCCGCTGAAAGAAGGCGGATGGCTGCCTTTGTTAAGAGCGTTCCGATTCAGAGTGGTTCTTGTAATATTATTAGTTTTTAATAGATCCTTTTTCGGATTATTTCCTGCTCCAGAGATATTATTTCTGTTATCATTTATTGTATTTTGCGATTTTTTATTTTTGTCGCCGTTAATTTTTTTATATATATCAGCGGGATTGCTTAACTCGTGATTAAAACCATTGGTTCCATTAGTCCCATTTCTAGTTTTTCCTTGCGAATCATTAGTCTTGGCTCTATGCTGTTCACGCGCTTTTTCAAACATGGAAATGCTTGATTTGGTTTCAAATCCGGGATTATCCGGTTTCACACTATGTTTCTCGCCATTTTTCTTCCCGTTTATTTTTGTATAGAGATTTTTAGCATCGAAGATTTCTTTCTTGCTGTTTATGGCGGCTTCATCTTTTGAGCGCCAGCCATTTTTTGTAGCGCCTAAGGAATGATCGCCGTTGCTTAATCCGTTCTTTTTGATGTTTGGATCCATAATATCTTCGTTTTAAAACTTTACAGTTCTAACAAAAATTACTTACTCCATGCTAAAGATATCGCCCATCGACTGTACTTGTATTCGCCATCTATTCGTGTAGTGCGAATCGCGGAGTATCCCCCGCCTAAATTGAAACTATTGCTCAGCTTGTAACCTGCCTCAAAAGAAAACTGTCTGACGAGAGCGCCTGATTCAATTACTCTACCCAAAGCGCCAAATATCTGATAGCTGAATCGGGAGTATTTTCGCTGCAGTTTTGCGAAACCTAAAATAGTGAAATAGTTTTCAGGCGTCCAATAGGAATCTCTTTGCTCTTCAGCCTTAATGTAGTCGCCTCTCAAACCCATTGCAAAATATTCGTTAAATCGATACTCTCCACTGAGCCATGCTTCCAATCGAGAATTGCCGTCCGATATATCAATATACTTAAATAATCCATTAAACAAAAGCCGTTCATAGGTATCATAACTTCCACGAATCCCGATTTTATCAGTGCGCAAACTGTCGGTCCATGTCTGAAGACCTTTCGTAGCGGCAATTTCCAAAATTGCATCCTGCGCTTGATAGAATAAAGCTCCGGTGAATCCCTCCATGTTTTCGACGTCTTGAAACACATGTTCAATTTCAAAGTAATAATCTGTAGTGTTACGAGACGCGAAAATATTATATTTGATTTCGGCTTTCATTTTGGTTAATCTATCGAAACTGTAATCGACATTTCCAAATACGAAATTACCCTTATTCGCAACTTCGAACAACTCAAGACTGTCGGTTTGGATCATGGATATGTAACCATAGCCAAAATTAATGCGAAGGCGCAGAGAATAATTTGCGGACAAACCAAGTCTGAACTCGGATAGCTTAAGGTGTTCGTTGTCTTTAGCAGAATAATAGTTCAGATAAATTCCCCTGAAGAAAGCGCCGGACATTTCGCCCAACGCCTGCCGGGCGTCTTTATTGTTGGTATCTACCCGCAGAACTTCTCTGTAGGCGTCATAAGCTGAATATATATCGCCGCTCCACCTGTAGGCATTGGCTAAACCTAATCTCGCTTCAACAGACTCGCGATCGATTTGAATCGCCAACTTGAATTCATCGATCGCGGCTTCATAATTGCCTGTCCATAAGTGGACATGCGCCAATCGAAGTCTATATTCAAGACGCTCCGGATTCTGCTCAGCCAAATGCGTATAGAGCGCCAGCGCTTCTTCCCAGCGCTGGTAAGCGCTGTACAATTCGCCGAGTTTTAAATTCACCTCTTCATCGCGCGGCCTCGCTTCGCGAACTATCTCATACTGGGCTATTGCCTCATCTGGCATATTGTTTGCCGACAGGAGATCGGCATATTGCAGCCTTAATTTCCAATTGTCGGGATCATCCTGCAAATCGCGTTTGATTTTATACATCTGTTCTCTGGAGAACACTTTTTTCTTATCTTTAATCTTTTCTAACATTTCCTGCATATCTTCATCTTTGCGATCGTACTCTAAAATATACCGAGCCTGATCTTCGGCTTCATAATATCTGGTGGCTCCGTAATATAAGTTTGCCAAACGTTTGCGGATTTTGAGGTTTTGCGGATCGTTTTCAACTTCTTTTTCAAGATGCCTGATGAGCGGACCGATATCACTTGCAATATAATTCAAACCCTGCTCGGCGTCCTTATTATCCGGATCGACTTCGAGGATTTCCTCATAGACTGCTTCCGCTTCGTCATAATTGCCTTGCCTTCTTAATGCTTCCGCGCAGCCTATTTTTGCGCGCATATCCTCAGGATTTTCTTCAAGAGCGCTTTTGAATATTTCTTCCGCTTCTTCCAAACCCTGTTCAGAGATCAGCAGCGCTTCACCTAAACCCATGCTGGCTTCTCTTTTATAGTCAGGATTAAAGGTTAAAGGCCTGAATTCAGTAATCGCTTCTTCCGTTCTGCCCGCCCAACTATAAACATACGCTAATTGAAGGCGCACTTTTTTATCTTCAGGATATTGTTTTAGATATTCTCTATATTTATCGATTGCATCCTGAAATCGCTTCTGCGAGGTGTAATGTCTCGCGAGACTTAGCAATGCGGTGGTATCAGTTGGATTAATCAGCAATTGTTCTTCGTAGTAACCGATTCGTTTCTCAAAGAGTTTTTCTTGAGTTTTATCTATTTTATCAGCTAATTTTATGGCGCGGCTGTCCTTAGGATTTGCATCAAGGCGCTTTTGCACCAGAGAATCCGCCTCGTAAAGCCTGTTTTCTTCCATATAGTATTCAGCCAAATCCAATAGGGGGGGACCGGTGGGATTTTTTTCAACCGCTTCTTTAAGTTTCCGTTCCCTATATCCCGGGCTTGAAGTAATCTGACGGATTTTCTTGGGAGCTTCTCTATTGTCCGGGTTAACTTTTAATAGGCGATTATACGCTTCAATTGCTCGATCTTTGTTATCCTGCCAATAATGTATATCGCCAAGCAGCATCCAGGCTTCTTCATTATTTGAATCTGCGGACAAAACTTTTTCGAGCTGCCGGCTGCAATCGACATAGCGTTTGGTCCATGCATATTGTTTCGCTAATTCCAATCGAACTTTGTTGTCATTTGGCTCTTTACTAAGATATCGATTGTACATCTGAATCGATCGGTTCATATTTTTATTTGCCGCTAAATATCGGGCGTATTCGAGGATTTCATGGGATTTAACTTTGGGATCCTTCATCCGTTCTTCGTAATAATTAATGCCTTTAACGACTTCCTTCTTTCGATATTTTTTTACCTGATTCTGAAACTCTTTTACATCAGGATCATTTGGGATGCGCCAAGCCAGATCGTCGATATGAGCAATGGCTCGATCAGTCCGGTTCATTTTTAAAAGAATATCAACCAGTTCTTTGCGCGCGTCGGTATCAGCGGCGTTCTTCGTTAAGTAGCTCTCATATTCCTGAATCGCTTCCAACATCACGCCGTTTTGCTTTAAACGCCTCGCTCTTTCTAATTGGCTATTAGAAGCCTGAGAGAAAATCAAACCGGTCAATAAGACCATTAAAGCAGTTGCTGTATAGGCAATCGTTTTAATTTTATACATTGGACTTTACAAAGTTTCGGGATACGTCTGTTACCTGATGGATTAATTCCTCAGCGACCGTACCGTCATCGGGGAACATAACCACTGCAGTTAGTATGTTTAAGTGCTTTCCAAGCTGCAGGTTAAATTTGGATTGAAGTTCCATGCGCAGTTCTTTAAGCACCCTTCTGGCAAATGCTTTCGCTCCTTCTTTACTGCTGTCTTCCAAAAGAACCACAACTTTATCCATGTACCTGCACGCCGAATCATCGACGCCTCTCAGCGAAGCTTGCACAATCAGCGCAATTTGTTTAACCAGCTCCAATCCCTGCTGCATGTGCTCGCGTTGGGCAAGCGAACTTGTATATACTAATTTAAACGACAGCATTGAAAACTCATCCTGCTGCTGGCGGCTCTTCCAAACCTGACGATAGACCCGCTCGCGAAATGCTTGCGGTGTTAAAAGATTAATCCCATCGATAGTATCTCCATTGGATCCGATTTCTACCGCTTCCATTTCGTCAAAATCTTCAGGTATTTCTGCTGCTGGATATAGACTTCGACTCTTTGCCATTACTTTATCCAACAATCCGTAATTTGACAGCGCTTTTGAAAGAGCTCCGACAAGATCGTGCGGATCGATAGGATTGATAAATATCCCATCGGCGCCGGCTTTTCTTGCAATCTGACTTGTTTGAACGGCTTTGTTCCTGTCTGTTATGACAAATTTTGGGAGTTTCGGAAACTGCTCTGTGATATCTGTCAGTAGTTTGTGCCAATTGAAATTAGCCATATTTGAATTGATCAGAATAAAATCAAAGTCATTTGCGCCGCTCTGAATTAAAAACTCTTCCAGTGAATCACAAACCGCGATTTGGCTTTCCTCATGGAATACTTCTTCCAAATGCGTCAGCGTTTCTTCGTCGTTATCAAACAATGCTACTTGTAATGGGATCTCCAGCAATTCGTTTGATTTGAA
>CAZWOY010000037.1:13093-16431 GCA_964635255.1 uncultured bacterium | reverse complement strand
GGATACAGGGGGGTTGCGACTTACGTCAGAAAATGAGTCTATTTTCATGTTCCGTAGTAAAGCTCGCCTCATAAATGATTCCTAAAAAAATAGACCGCTTAATCTCCCCCATTCTATCTGAAGGGGGGATACAGGGGGGTTGCGACTTACGTCAGAAAATGAGTCTATTTTCATGTTCCGTAGTAAAGCTCGCCTCATAAATAATTCCTAAAAAACAACCTAATCCCGGATAATCCTGTCAGTGGAGCCCAATCCAAAGAAAAGACCTTAATCCACAATTATATATATAATGTAACCCAATAATCAACGATTAAAAAGAAAAGAATATAGTTTAATATTGTCTGCCACTCATCCAGTGCAAGCGTCATTTGCTCTTCAAGCTTGATTGAATTAGCCCGCAATTGTATATTTCATGGATTCCATTCAAGAAAACAAAAAAAATACAGGATTTCGATTTCTATGGCTGATGGATTGAAAAGGATTAACGCTAAACGGTTCGCTGAGATTTCAGATAACATGAAAGGAAAATCAATCGCCGTTGTCGGCGATCTGATGTTGGATAGATATGTCTGGGGCAAAGTGTCGCGCATCTCGCCGGAAGCTCCCGTGCCGATTATCGCTCTGGAAGGCGAATCCTCCAATCTCGGAGGCGCGGCTAACGTCGCCGCTAATGCCGGCGCTCTCGGATTAAATGTGAGTCTGTTCGGTTTGATCGGCGACGACTCTGATGGTAAAAAATTCATTCATCTGGTTAAAGAGCAGAACTATTCCGAGGAAGGCATTATCGTCGATCCCAACCGGAGAACGAGCGTTAAAACCCGCGTCATAGCTAAAAATCAACACATGATCAGAATAGACCGTGAAAGCGACCATTACATCGACGACACGTATGCGATGAGGCTTTTGGGGCGATTTGGCACGGAGTTGAGTAAATTCAACGCCGTTATCTTAGAGGACTATAATAAGGGCGTTCTCTCGTCGATGGTAATCAGCCAGATTTTAGACGTCTGTAGAAAAGGCAGAGTGTTAGTCGGCGTCGATCCCAAACTTGAAAATTTCTGGGAATACCAAGGCGCAACCGTTTTCAAACCCAATCTGCGCGAACTTGAAACAGCCTTGGGCAAACCGATACATTCCGACGAGGACCTAAAGGAAGCCGGCGCGCATGTAAAGAAAAAACTCGACGTTAAACACCTGCTGATCACGGCGGGTTCAAAAGGCATGACTCTTTTTACCGACAATAAAATGCTGGAAATTCCGACGAAAGCTCATCGAGTTCACGACGTATCCGGAGCCGGCGATACGGTTATCGCAACCATAATGTCAACGCTTGCCGCAGGCGCTTCGATCACTGAAGCCGCCACGATTGCAACTTACGCGGCGGGCGTCGTGATAGCCGAGGTCGGCGCGGTGCCGGTCAATCTTGACGACCTCCGCAGAGCCTGCGTTGGCAGAGACTGATAAAATTCTATGGCTGATAGTTGAACAAGAAAACGCATTCCGCTAATACAGCGAAGAAAAAAATCTTAAATGCAATCGACGTTCTGGAACAACTGTTCGGAATTCCCAAATGGAACGTAAAAGATCCTCTGGACGAATTGATGGTAACGATCCTCTCCCAGAATACGAACGATAAAAACCGAGACTTGGCTTATGGCAGGCTTCGCGAAAGATTCAAAAGCTGGAGCGACGTTATGAAAGCCGGCGTTGAGGATATTGAGGAAGCTATCAGACCGGCGGGATTGTCAAAACAGAAATCGAAGCGCATGAAGGACGTCCTGGAATGGATTTTTAAAACCCGCCGCGAATTAGATTTAGACTTTTTACATGATCTGAAGGATGAAGAAGCCATCGAATTGCTGACCTCTCAAAAAGGAGTCGGCGTAAAAACGGCAGCCGTCACATTAGCGTTTTCCTTAGACCGGGATATCTGTCCGGTCGATACCCATGTTCACAGGATTTCAAGACGGCTTGGATGGGTGAAGGAATCGGCGACGGCGGATCAGGCGTTCTACCAGCTCAAAGAACTAATTCCAAACGGCAAAGCGCAGACATTCCACCTGAATATTCTGAAATTCGGCAGAACA
This sequence comes from uncultured bacterium, assembly GCA_964635255.1. Classification (GTDB taxonomy): domain Bacteria; phylum Electryoneota; class AABM5-125-24; order Hatepunaeales; family Hatepunaeaceae; genus CAZWOY01. The sequence goes on along the minus strand of CAZWOY010000037.1, from coordinate 14,344 downwards.
ATCTGCCTGGCGCGCAATCCGAAATGCCTCGGATGCCCTCTGTGGAACGATTGCATTTGGGAAGGAAAGAAATATCCTCGTTCTTCGAATCCGAGACAAACTAAACAAGGAACCAACCATTGAAAATAGCAAACTTTAGAGCCCCCGGCTTTCCGGTTTTAGCCGTCGATGATGGAGACGGATACGTAAATTACGGCGCTATTCTCGAGGCGCGCGGCATAAGACTTGGCATAACCGGAACCGATACGGGGCATTATCCCGCTTTTCTCTTAGCTGTCGGGCTTTTGGATCCTGAATTTATCCGCACCCACCTGAGATGGGCTTCTGAGAGCGGAAAGGACTTCAGCTTAGACGCCGCCAATTTGGCTTATAGACTGCCGATGACGCCGGGAAAAATCGTCTGCGTCGCCCGCAACTGGGAAGAACACGCCAAGGAGGGCGGTCACAGTCTCCCCGAACATCCGGTCATTTTCGTTAAAACCTCCAACTGCGTTATCGGTCCCGGCGACGCGATTCCCTATCCGAACGGCATAGAGCGAGTCGATCACGAGGGCGAGCTGGGAATCGTAATCGGACGTCAAATGACAAAAATCAAAGCCGCCGGCGCGCCGGCGTTCATACATTCGTACACGATCGTCAACGACGTAACCGCGCGGTCCTTCCAGAAACGCTTAGCCGGCAATAAATGGCCCTGGTATGCGGCGAAATCGATGGACGGCTTTGCTCCGACAGGACCGATTCTGGTTACGCCCGATGAATTCGAACCGATCGAAGCCAAACGCATCAAAGTAACCGTCAACAATGAAACCCGCCAGGATGGATCGATCGCCGGCATGCACTGGAAACCGCCCGAACTGCTCGAATACATAACCCAATATATAACGCTTTACCCCGGGGACCTAGTCGCCACCGGAACGCCGCCGGGAGTAAGCCCGATAAAAACGGGAGATCAAGTGGCGGTTGAAATCGATGGAATCGGACGCTTGGTTAATACTGTGAATTGAGGCAGGTTTTTCACCACCGAGGCACAGAGAGCTCAGAGTAAACAATGAGATATCTTTGTCTCGGTGGTTGTTATGATAATAGGCTGTCTTGCAGTTAAATCTAAATAGTGTACAAATTACCGGCTCGTTTCCACGCTGGAGCGTGGGAACAAGTTGGTAACAAGCTGAAGCTTGAACTCTAACCAAACTATCCAACCGCAATCGAAAACGCGGGCATCATTTCGTTGGAGTACACGCTTTAGCGTGG
>CAZWOY010000037.1:0-12993 GCA_964635255.1 uncultured bacterium | reverse complement strand
GAATACTGCACGCTGAAGCGTGTACTCCAACATTATTATCCAAACGCAGTCAAAAAACCAAACCCATACCCAAAATCGTTCACTTCGTTCACAATCGCATTCCCGAATCGACAAGCTGAAGCTTGAACTCTAACCAAAATATCCAAACGCAATCGAAAACGCGGGCAAAATTTCGTTGGAGTACACGCTTTAGCGTGGGAATACTGCACGCTGAAGCGTGTACTCCAACATTATTATCCAAACGCAGTCAAAACCACAAACGCTGTCTCGTTAGAGTTCAGCCTTTAGGCTGCATGGCGCCGGGTTATAGGATATAGCCATAATCGTTCATTTCGTTCACATTATTCACCAATTTTTTGCTCCATTGCTCGATATCTTGCGGTTCTGAAATTTGTGAAATGAAAGGCGAATCGTTCAGGAATTTCAGGCCGAATATTAACGTCGATTTATGTTTTTCGGGTTGTTTCCGAACAAGAGTGTTCGGGCTGCTGGGAAGGTAATTTTCTTGGACAGCCTGGAAAGCTGGCATGACTGCCTCTAAATAGTGCGGATCCTTTCCCACTTTCGCACTTTCACACTTTCACACTTCCCCCCTTCCCCCCTCGCTTGCATTTCCAAACAGTTTGATTTTATTAATAGTATTCGATTTTTTCGCTTGGCAATCTTGATTTTAAACCTGGCACATACATGCGGTTTTTCAGATGGGTGGTTCCGCTTTTCGTTTTTGCGGTTTGTGTTTCGTGCGTCAGTCTGATAATGGTCGATACGAAGATTAGCAGCGTTGAAGAACGGCTGGGAGCGTTTCCGGTCGATGAGCTGCCGCTGGATGCGGAAGCCGCCGTTTACTGGAACGACTTTATGGTTCCGTTCGTCGAAGCGCAGACCGACGCGGATTGCGCGTTTATCATCGGAATGATCCACGCCCACCTGCGATTAGGTCAAATGACGGTTGTCAACCGCGCCGCACAGGGCAGGCTGTCCGAAAGCGCGGGCTTTTTTACCGCCGGCGCCGATCATTTTATCCGATCGCTGCAGATCGATAAATCGGTCGATGCGGCGGAGCGCGACTTGCCGGCGGAGACGCAAAGCTGGCTGGAAAATTTCGTTCGCGGGATAAATTACTATCAGGATCAGCTTGAAGAATATCCGCCGGAATTCAAACCGCTGAACATCGAGCCGGAGCCCTGGACTGTACGGCAGATACTGGTTATGGGCAAATTAATGGGCGCCGACGTCAACTGGTTCAATTGGATAAGCTGGCTGAAATTCACCGATAAGCCGTACTGGGATAAAATCTGGGAGCGATTGTTGAATTACGGCATGAACTCGATCCCAAGCGTGATGAACGAAGCGGAATTGTCGAACGCGCTCCTGAACCTGGCGGGCAAATCGGGCAGCAACGCCTTTGCCGTGGGCGCCGGGAAATCGGCGGATTCCTGCGCCGTCATCGCTTCCGATCCGCATCTGGGGCTGATGCTGCCGAATATGTGGATTACCGCCGGTTATAAATGCCCGTCTTATCATACCGTTGGTTTGATGTTTCCGGGAATCCCGATGATCCTGGTGGGGCGCAATGAACATATCGCCTGGGCGGGAACCAATATGCGCAGCGCCAGCAGCGACGTGTACCGGCTGACGCCCGAAGATTTGAAAGACGCCGGCGCGGAAGAAGAAACCATTAAAGTCCGCCTCTGGTTCGATAGAAAGATCGTAAAGCGGTTCGCCAGACATGGAGCCGTCGTGTCGGACTCGCCGCTTTTCAAAGCCGGGGAGAATGAAACCTTGGCTTTGAAATGGGTCGGACATGCGAAAACCGATGAATTCACAACCTTTTTGAAAGTCAATCGAGCCGCCGATTGGGATGAGTTTGTCGCGGCGTTCGAGACTTACGGCGTTTCAGGTCAGAATTTTATTTACGCCGACGTCCAGGGGCGAATCGGATCGATTCCCGCCGTTATGATCCCCCGCCGGCAATACAAAGAGCCTGAAGATCTCGTTTTAGACTCGACCGATCCGTCGGCTTTGTGGGACGGATTTTTAAAGCCGGTGGAACTGCCCGCGGTTTTGAATCCGGAATCGGGATTTTTGGCTTCGGCGAACAATCTGCCGTTCGAACACGATCCGCCGCTGGGTTTCTTCTTTAGTCCGAACGACAGAATCGAGCGTTTGCATGAGCTGCTGTCCGCGAAGGACAAGATCGACGTCGATTATATACGCCAAATGCAGCGGGACGTCTATGTCGGTTCAGCCTGCCGGTTAAAACAGAATATTATGGAGCGTCTCGACCGGATAGTCGAAAACGAAGAATTGACCGCTGAAACGCAGCGCTTCCTGGATATATTGCGCGATTGGGACGGGCGTTATGAAGTCGATTCCCAGGGCGCGGCGGCGTTTCAGTTGTATCTTTTTCATCTGATTCGCCGGTATGTGGATTCGGAATTTGACAAAGACATGCGAAAGTATTATTTAAAGAACGATAAGGTCGCCTATTTTGTCGCTGAGGATTTAGCCCGAATATCGAACGAGAAATTCAGAGCCGCTTTAAAAAACGCGGTCGGAGATTTTGACGGCGGTAAAGAATGGGGCGATTTGCACCGGTTAAGGCTGAGGAGTCTTTTGGGATATATCCCGGTTCTGGGTAAAAAGTTCCGCTACGGCGACTATCCGGTTGCGGGAACGTACAATTCGCTGATGAAAACCGCGCATGATATCGACAATCGCGAGCATCAAGCGCACTACGGCGCCAATGCGCGATTTATCTCGAAGATGAGCGGCTTAAACGACAACTGGTTCGTATTGTTGGGCGGGCAGGATGGATGGCTCGGCGGCGAATCGATGATCGACCAGTTCCCGCTGTGGCAAAAGGGCGAATACATGAAAATTCCGATGGAAATCAGGAAGATAAAGGAAGAATTCAAGTTTCAACATAGACTGCAGAACAAAAATGGAGTTTCCGGCGCAAGACAAACACAGAACCAGTAAGATCGCAGCGAAATTCCTCAACGGAAACTCTTATCCGGTTTGGGCGGTTTTTTCGCTTATGCTGACGCTGCTTGGTTTTCAGGCTGCGCGATCCGAAACGCTGGTTTACCGGGAAATCGTCGAGCAAGACTCCATCTGGCATACCTATCGCTGCGAATTCCGCGACAGCGTCTATTTCTGGGAATCGATCAGCCGGCAGGACGGCGAGATAATCGAACATATCACCGCCTTAGCCGATTCGAACCTCGTCAACCATTCCTGCAGGATAAGAAACGCCAAGGGCAACGACGTTCAGTTTGAAAGGCGAAAAAACAAGGTTAAGATCTACGGGAAACATCACGGAGAGGAATTTGAAAAAACAGTCAAACTGGACAAAGCTCCCTGGGCGCAGATGTTTCCGATTTTCCTTGAAGATTTTGTTGCATCCGGACAGCAATCGACCGAATTCTGGGTGTTTCATCCCGACAACCTGAGAAAGGCGAAATTCAGAGCGGAAATCAAATATGATGAAATCGTACAGGTCGATGGCGTCGCAATTAAATCTGTCCTCGTCAAAGTCAGTTTTTCAAACCTGCTCTCACTATTCTGGTCGGGCAAATACTGGTATCGAAAATCTGATTCGAGGTTTGTCCGATATGAGGGAACAAAAGGTCCTTTCACGCCGGTATCAGTTTATGAGCTTATGGAAGAAAAGGAATAGGCTGATTACATAAATTTGGAATATTAGACATATTTGTTTATTTTAAATAAGTTTCATTTTCATGGGTTTTTAATGCTGGAACAAATCTCAATAGAGAATTTTAAGTCGCTGCGAAATATAGGAAATTTAAAACTTCCTCAATTAGCGATTTTATTCGGACCGAATGCCGCCGGGAAATCGAATTTCTTAGACGCGATTAAGGTTCTTTCGGGAGTAGCAACAGAAAAGAGTTTAATCGATGGTTTTAACAGAATTCGCGGCAGAACATTTGAAGCCTTTAGTTTCCCACCGGGAGGCTTAATCGACCTTTTTAAAAATGACAAGAATTCTGTAGCATTCGATACCGTTTTGCATTCTCATGGAGATAAATACACTTATAAAATAGAAATAGGCGTAGATTTAAAATCCGGTCAACTGAGAGTATTGAATGAATTTCTGGGAAATATCACAAAACGCAATGACAGGATAAAAGGAAATCCGATAATTGAAAAGGAAAACGGACAATTGCTCATCAGAAGAAAGGGGCGACAGCGCAAAGAAAATATTGGCGAAGGATTCTCTATCTTATCCGACGCCAGATACAGTGGAAACGCTTATCCTTCTGTAGAAAAATGCCGCTCTGAGTTCAGGGGCTGGCGGTCTTACTACCTTGATCCAGCGTTTGCGATGCGGCAGGAGTCTTCACCATCCGAAGTTCATGATATAGGTGTTCTTGGACAATCTTTATTACAGTTTTTATATCGTGTAAAAAATACCAAACCTAAACTGTTCGATTCTATAATCAGAACTATTAAATCCTTGATTCCATCCGTCGATGACATAATTATACAACTAAATACTTATAATGGTTCGATAGAACTTTTTATTAAACAAAATGGCGTCGAATATTCTCACAGAGTCGTTTCCGAAGGCACGCTCAGAATTTTAGCCTTATGCGCAATCGCCATCAATCCCTGGAGCGGCTCGTTGATTTCTTTCGAAGAGCCGGAGAACGGCGTTCATCCACGCAGGTTAGAGTTGGTCGCTGAATTGTTAACCTCTATGTGTTTACAGCGATCTAAACAATTGATAGTTACAACCCATTCGCCGTTGTTTTGCAGCGAAATGCTTAGAAAATCAGCAGAATATCCGGGCAAGATTGGATTATTCAATGTGAAAATGGGGGATAACGGAACCATCATTGAACCATTCGATAAATATATGCCGTTATTAAACGACAAAGAAATTAAAGACCTGCTTAAATCCTCCGAAGAGGATGGCGTATTCGAAGGATTGTTGTTGCGAGGCTTGATCGATGAGTAAAACTGAGATCAGCCTGTTTTGTGAAGACAGAGCTCATGAGGAATTTATTAAAGCGCTCGTTAATAGAATTGCGAAAGAACAGAATATCGATTTTGATCTAAATCCGAGAGTAAGCAGAGGCGGTCACGGATCGGTTATGACCGAATTAAAATTGTTTCAAATGACGATTTTCAAAAAGAACGAGGTTCCGCCTGATTTAATAATAGTCGCCATCGATTCCAATTGTCAAAGGCATAATGAAACCGTTAAGAATATCTATAATCAGATGAAAAAACCATTAAAATACAGACTGGCTGCCGCCTGTCCTGATCCGTACATCGAACGATGGTTTGTTGTGGATCCCGAATCCTTTGCCGCAACTATCGGCATACAACCGGAATTAACGAAAGAAAAATGTGAAAGAGGATTCTATAAAAACATTCTAAGACAAGCCATTAGGAAAGCCGGACATCCGCTTTTATTAGACGGGATAGAATTTGCAAGAGATATTGTAAATAATATGGATTTTTATAGAGCCGGTAAAAACGATTCGTCATTGAAGTTATTTTTGGATGAATTACGCGCATTACTGTCTTAAAAGAAAACAACCTACAATTATAAAACAAAATAAGCTGCCAAACCTTCAAAACAATCAGCGAAAATAACCATGCCCAAAACCAACCGGCAGATCTACTTATTTTATAAAGACCTGCCGGAAGATATAGTACTCGTTTCGCACTATTTTCTGCAGCCGATCATTACCTCATTTTAGGATGCGTTTCTTCCACGCTCTTCTTCGGTTCAATCTCTACTAATTTCATCTCGCAGACGGGGCAGTTCTCGACGTCAGATTCCTTTTTCACAACGATAGGGTGCATTTGCGATCCTTTCAGATCGTCAGATCGAAGCTTTTTAACGTCTTTATCGGACATAACCGCAAGATTCATATTGCACAACGGGCATTTCGTCTCTTTATCCACCGCCACCACTTCAGGATGCATCGGGCAAGTGTATAAATGTTCGGCGTCATAGACTTTCTCCATAGTTCCGTTCATCATGGTTTGCTTTTTATGCATGGATTGTTCCATGCCGGAGTGAGAATGACCGGTTTTTTCCGCATCTTTATCGCCTGTTCCACAACTTCCGCAGTGCGAATAACCTAATCCGCTCAGGGCAAAAACTATGACTAATGCAAATACGATTTTCGAATCCATCTGGTTCTCCTTTGTTTTCTTTTTTTTTCAAGCTCTTCTTCAAGTTCCCTGCCTAAACGAGCTTAAACCTGCGGGCAGTTGATTTCTATGTTTTCAACGGTATAAACGTATACGCCCAACCAAATTTCGCCGCATTTTAAGCCGGTTTTTCGCCTCTTCTATCCGATGTTAATCGGATTAAATCAGCAAATCAAACAAGTGTTACGAAACAACCTGAAAAAGCGTTAATCTCACGAGCAAACCAAAAAGCAGGCGTCATCATACACCGGTATTTTACGGAACGTGAAATACCCCACGTCCCTCTTATCACTCAGTTCATTAAATACTTTGACCTGTACAGTTTTATTTGGGAAAAATAATGTATTCCAAAGGAACGCCAACAGTTAACCATACATTATTATCTGTGCAGAAGAATTTATAATTATTTGTGTACATTTCCTTTGCTTTAATTTTTAAAATCACTGGCTCCCCCTTTCGTTTTCCCACTATAGCAGCTGTTTCAACATCAGGAGAAAGGTGGACATGGTGTCTCCCTTTTTTATCCAAGCCTTTTTTTCTGATTGAATCTAAATACCTTTGAACAGTACCGTGAAAAAGAAAAGTTGGCGGTTCAACGGCTTCATATCCTAACTCAACTTTTACGGTATGACCTTGATTAGCTCTGATAAAGTAGTTATCGACACTGATAGAAAAACGTTTCTTTCCATTCAACTCAACAACTGTCATAATCTCATTGTGCGTTATTGATTTATCTCGTTTCCTGACTTTTTCAACAAGGGCGTTAATATTAACCCATCCAGCCGTATCCATCTCTAAATCGAGCATATCAGGATTGTGACGCAGAATGTAACTAAGAAATTTACTCAATTTAACAAGTCGATCTTTCGTCATATATAACCTTCAGATTTTATCGATACCAAAGACAAGTTGATCGATACATTGATCATATTCGTTAGCAAAACAAATCCATAAAGTCGATTGTGAGGTTGTCCGGATCTGTCTGAATACTATGCTATTCCTTCCGGATTTGAGTAGTATTTTCTTTTTCAAATCGGGCAAATTAAAATTTCCTCCCTGTTGATCCAAAGACATATTTCGCCGCCCTCTCTAATATAAATCCATACTTCTCGAACAAGATCGCTATGTACGCACAAATAACCATAAACTGTGTTTTATTAATTTTTTAACTCGTTAACTCGTTCCCACGCTCCAGCGTGGGAATGCATATTTAACTCGTTCCCACGCTCCAGCGTGGGAATGCATATCGTCCTTAGGTAGTTCCTGCTTGCATAAATTATCTAAATTATCGAAAATTTGCCTTGTCATTCCTGCCTTCGCAGGAATGACAAGTGCAAGAATTAAAAATTGTATTTTTTTATGCAAGTAGGTATTTATACAAATTCATCCCTTCTACTTTACAAGCAGCATCTTCTTAACGTCGCTGAAATTGCCGGATTCAAGACGGAAAAAATACAGACCGGCGGGGAGGTTCTCCGCATTGTAAACTATACTGTATTTCCCCGGATTTTGACGCCGGTCGATAAGGGCGGCTATCTGCCGGCCAGTCATGTCGAACACCGTCAGGCGGGTTAGCCCCGCCGCTTTCAACGAATATGAAATTGTCGTCGCCGGATTGAACGGATTGGGGAAATTCTGTTCAAGCGCATACTCGAACGGTATCGTCGCAAGTTCGGGCTGTGACAGAGTCGTGATGATCAAATCGACCGGCACAAGAGTTCTTAATCCCTCAGCATTATGATTAAACTCGATTTCAACGCTGTATTCCGCTGTATCGAGATCGGCCGTGTTGATGATAAGTTCGACAGGTACGTTTTCACCGGCTTCCAGTCCTCCGGAACGAGGATTGTAATCGATCCAGCTCGAATTAGGAGCGAGTTCGAGAACTCCTATAAAGTCCCCTTCACTGCTGTTATCGATAGCTGCAGCTAATACATAAGAATGCGTATCCCATTTCGCCGTGATGCAAATTCCCCCTCGACCCCGGCTGCGTTCATGGAATTCGGGTATGTAGGTTACGAACCTGATCTTGTTCTCATCAGCGTAAGGATTCATCTTAAATATGGATATATCCGGCAGACCGCCTTCGGGATTATCCTGATCGAGAGGTTGATTCTGCGACATAATATAGATGTTATATCCATCAGGATCATCTCTGAACCAGGCAAGTCCGTTTGTCCGAATGCTGCTATCTTCCATCCGGGGATCTTCCACCTCATAGGTTTCCAGATCGACTAAAACCGTATCGCCAACCAGCTCGATTTTATACAAATCATTGGTAATCGCCGACACCCAGAAATTGCCTTCTCCGTCGATGGTTATATTGGACGGCGAACGGAGCCTGCCGGGAGTTTCCCAGACGTTTAACGCTTCATAAGTTTCCGGATCGATCCTCAAAATCTGATTTTCATCAGGGAAAGTCGCATAGAGATAATTATCATAGCAGCACAAATCTCTAAGTCCGTAACGGCTCATTTCAATCGGTTGAGGATAGCGTTCTATGAAGTTTCCATCGCGATCGAATTCATAGAACCAGTTTTCCTCTTCCCTGCCGTTGGCTCCGCCGGAGACAACCCAATGGTCGTCCACCCATTCGACGCCTTGAATTTTATTGTCCTCCAGCGTATCTTCCGCGCCAATTACCAGCAGCGAATTCCAAGGATCGTTCATGTATGCGAACCGGCTGGTAAATTGGAGCGGCCCGTTGCCGTCGTTGGAAAGCGTAAATTCAACGCCTAATGTATCCTCGGCGTTCATCTGGAACCGGTATCCTTCCGTATCGATGTTGAATTCGGGATGCAGCAGCGCGATATTTATTTCCAGCGTATCGTCCTCTAAAATATCGAAACCGAGGCTGTCCTCCCCCCAGAAAGTCGAATCGTTATAGCCTTCGGCTGTAACTGTCAGGAAGTAGCCTTCGCCTATCAAAATATCATCGATGTAGTATCTTCCGGTTGAATCGGTTTCCGCATAGAATCCTCGCGTCGTCCAGATTTGCGCGCCTTGGATCGGTTCTTCGGTCGCAGCGCCGGTAATCGTTCCGGTTAAAACGCCTGTGATAAATTCCACTGCGGTTGTGAATTTAATGGCTAATTCATTGCGAATCCTTGTGGCGCCGGGATGGTATGTGTTCCAGTAAGTGTATTCCAAACCGTCCGTATCGTCGAGATTGCCTAACCCGATTGTACAGTAAGGCGTATCGTTGCGCGCCATACGAGCGCTGTTTGTAACGTCTTTGTATTGATAGACAATGACGCCGTCGCCGCTGTAAGTCGGATGAAGCTGTGGATCGTAAAGAATCAACTGGAAAGTTTCCCGCGTGCCGCCATCGTTCAACCGTCCCATTTCGTTCCACTCGACGATGAATCTGCCTTCATCTTCATCGTAGAAATATAGAATCCGGCCTGTGGTAAGGTTATCCCACCATACGCATAACTGAGCGTTCGGGCCTCCGCCGGACGCAATCCGGCGGTTTCTGAAGTCGGACAGTTCACGCCAATTGCCGAAGGCGGCCCAGCCGCTGGTGCTGATGGTCAATTCCTCGAATACTTCGCCATAGTACTGAAATTCGAACGGAAGATCGACGGTCATACTTTCATCCTGATTATCGCCGGTATCGCGCAGATTGGTCAACTCGCCCTCGAACACTGCGTCGTCTTCGTCAGGATCGATCTCAATCCATTCATACACGGGCGTCATCTCCCAGCCTTCGTCCTCGGAATCGAAGCAGACATAGCCATAATCATCCGGTCCAAACGGCGTTCCCTCACCGGACTCGCCGACTGTAAAAGAGGTATAAGTCGTATCGCGGAATCCGGCGTCGCTCTCGAAGAACAGTTTCAAATCGACTTCCATTCCCGGGATTGTGAATGGGTGAGCGCTGATTCTAAAACGGGCGTCCTCGCCGGCGGAAAATTCTCCCGCCTCTATGCCGGCATAACGGACGTCGTTGTCTCTAACGCTGATAACCGGATCAAGACTGACCGCATGAAGTACGAAGGAATCGGACGCCTTGCCGCCGTTATTAGCGATTATGATATCAAGTTCTGAGAAAACTCCCGGACCAAAATCTTCATCTTCGAACTCCAGTTCGCGCACCTCGAAATTGGGGGAAACCGCTTCAAATTCCAACATTGAATTCCAGGAAGTTTCTTCATCCTGAAACACGGTTGTCGCAATCTGTAATTCTGCGCCGTTTGGAACCGCCGGATTTAGTTCAACTACAACTACGGCTTCCACAGATTCGCCGGCTTCGGGAGCTTGCTCGATTTCAACTACGCTGTCGCCGGGGAAAGCTACCCAGGGCGACAATGTTTCAAATAGAACATTGACGCCGCCTTCAGGAACTTCGGCGCCAAAGTTTGTCAACTGTGCAACTAGTTCGACAGTCTCGCCCGGATTCGCCGTTTCGTCGCCATCGCCGTCGCTTTCACCTTCTTCATCGTCATCGATTGTGAAGTCACTGGTTCCGATATAAAAATCCGCTTCGGAGACTTCAATTTCACCTAAATAAGGCGCGACGTTGTGTTTGGTTACGGTAACCAGTAAATCCCCTTCTTCAAGGGCGTCGGTGGGTATGTTAAATTCGGCTCTGCCGTTTGCATCCGTTTCGGAAAGCATCTGAAAGTCGTCATCAGCTTTATATAGACAAACCGTCGCCCCCGCCATCGGAGCTTCGGCTTCCTCATCGGCAACGGTCACACTGACGCGGCTTTCCCCCATTGCAATAGTCTCGACGTGATCGACCACGATCGTTCGAGGTTCGTTCGTGAACACGTGAGTAGCCGGATCGCCCATCAGATTTGTCCAGCGGCTGAAATTTCTCACATTATTATCGTCAAATCCGTCATACTGCCGCCATAGTTCGTACCGGCCGCGATTGACGGCGGTTCCGAAGGTAAAAAGATCCTCTTTTAAAAAGCCGATCCAGATGCCGGTTGAAACAGCGTTGTTAAACTGAACGTGTGTATTGTTCGTACAAAGTCCTACCGCGCCATTGCCGCCGCCGGCAGATCTGAGGAACGCCTCGGTCCAGCCGAAAGTATTTATGTAGTTTCCGGATGAGCAGGTCAGCAAAACCACTGTCGGGTATTTCCGATGAGCGCGGAAATTCATGATTTGATGCTGTGATAATCCTTCGATTCCCACCCAGCCGCGGTAATTCGAGAAAGACACGCCGCGCTGGAATTCGCTTTGGAAAAATGAAGGAACATTGTGATTTTCAAACGGATCATTGTAGTACCATTCATGAACATTGTCGAATCCACGCAGCAGCAATTCACGACGCACCCAGCGGTTGACAAGAATGGTCGATAAACCTGAAATCTGCGCTCCGGCGCAAACCATCGCCTGAGTGTACCAATCGGTATCTTCCATGTATGGATCGGATTCGTAATTCACGATTTTTGCCACGACGTCCCGCAATTGATTAACGCTTTCGATTGAAATCCTGCCAAGATCGACGTCGGCTAAAATATCGTTGCCATCTAAAAGTGTAAAATCCAGATCGGTTTGATTATAAGCGCTAATCGAAACGCCGCCGCCGGCGTCGCCGACCAGAGCTACCATTTCAGGCGGATTCGGCCAGTCATCGTAAGCGTCCTGGATAATAGTTTTTACATCGTTTGTGCCGGCGTTGTTGCGCACGCTTTCCGCGTGAACGTCCCAGCCCGAACGCGCTCTCCAGTCCAGCAGCGGTTGAATCGCTTCTTCGACTCCGTTGACGCCGGCATAAATGACCAGATACGAACCTCGTGCGATGGTTGGATGATCCCGCCGCGGCGGATTCAATGTAAGGGATTCAAGTATTTTATAAATGGAGCTTGAAGGTCTTGGTCGGTCAGGATTTAAAACCGGATTAACCGGATTTCCGTCTTGGTAAACCAGTTCAAAATCGAACGAATCGTTATAACGGGTTTCTTTAGTCTGCGGATTGTACTGAATCGGATACATTTTCACCGTAATCAGACGGTAGCCTCTTAAAATTGCCGGACTCCCCAATTGAATGGGTTCAGAAGGCCAAAATCCTCTGTAAGACAGGTATTCGTCAGCCGGTTCTCCTGGTAAATCTGGAAGGTTTACTTCGGATTGATCCGCAAGAATATACGGCTCAAAATCTGTTTCGATCCGGCTTTCAATCCGGTTAATTTGAAGAGATATTTCCGCCTGAGGCGGAACGATCAATGTCCGAGTAACAATCGGCAGTTCGGGCCAACCGGCTCGAGAGGTCGTCACTTCGCCGGATAAACCATAACGATTCAACGTTTGGTAATCGAATTCGACTTGCTCGATATCAAGCCGGTCGATCTCAACTTCTAAATGAGTCGATGTCGCATCATCGCTTTTAACAGCAACGTTTACAGCATCGCTGTTTAAATTCGCTGCGCTTAATATCGCAGCATTCCAAAGCATTGGTATGAAAACAATCAATAGCAGCCAAAAAACGGCAACCAGACGCTTCGACATATTTACCTCCGGTTTAGGCAAATCAAAAAGTATTCATTCCGAAAATAAATTCAAATGAATACAAAACTGCATACTCTTATAAAATACACTTCAAAATCAATATCCACAAACTTTAAGCGAAAGTTTCGCTCTATCAGGCAAGTCCGGGGAATTTTCCGTTTTAATGTAATACGTGTTATTTAATATTACTATGTGCATTAAATAGTGTACAACCGGCTTGAAGCGAATAAGCCGCAACTCGTTCCCACGCTCCAGCATGGGAAAGCATAAGCAACAACTCGTTCCCACGCTCCAGCGTGGGAACGCATAAGCAACGACTCGTTCCCACGCTCC
>CAZWOY010000036.1:0-17012 GCA_964635255.1 uncultured bacterium | reverse complement strand
CAATCGTGCCAATATTCACGTGCGGTTTATCGCGCACAAACTTTTCTTTTGCCATCGTTGGTTCTCTTTCGTTTTATTTAAGTTTTAAGTAAACGATTAAATTCTAATATCCACGCAACTTAACCAGCAGTTCGGCTTGCTTGTCAGGCGGAACCAGGTCGTGGCGCAAGAATTCCATCGAGAACATCGCCCGACCCTGCGATAATGATCTCAGTTGCGTTGCGTAGCCGAACATGTTTGCCAGAGGCGCTTCTGCCGAAATCACCTGAGCGTCGTTCCGGACATTTACACTCAATATTTTAGCGCTGCGCGAGTTAAGATCGCCCACTACCTCGCCCAGATAAACATCCGGCAAAATCACTTCCAAACGCATTATCGGTTCAAGCAATACGGGCGTTGCTTTTTTTACTCCGTCCTGCAGCGCCATCGATCCTGCAATTTTGAATGCAAGTTCGTTCGAGTCCACCTCATGGTAGCTGCCATCTACCAGGCATACGCCGACATCCGACAGTCTATAGTTTGCCAAAGGACCGTTGTCAAGCGCTTCTTCGATTCCTCTCTGTACGGAACTTAGATATTCTTTGGGTATGGAACCGCCGGTTATCTTGTCTTCAAAAGTAAATCCCTTGCCGCGCTTGTTCGGAAACACCTCTATTATAACATGACCATACTGTCCTTTGCCGCCCGATTGACGTATAAACTTTCCCTCGCCTTTGGCGCGCTGTGCGATCGTTTCGCGATATGATACATGCGGTTTGCCCTGGAACACTTCTACGCTAAACTCACGCCGCATTCGTTCGAGTAAAACCTCGATATGAAGCTCGCCCATACCGGAGACTAAAGTCTGCCCGCTCTCCTGGTCATAAGCAACCTGAAAAGTAGGATCTTCTTCGGTTAATTTACTCAGCGTTTCGATGAGTTTTTCCTGTTCCGCCTGGCTCTTGGCTTCCACAGTAACGGATATCACAGGTTCCGGGAATTTCATTCGTTCGTAAAGTATCGGATGCGTTGGGTCGCACAATGTCTCGCCGGTAAAAGTTTTTCGCAATCCGATAACCGCAACGATGTCGCCCGCTTTCATTTCATTGAGGTCTTCGCGTTTGTTCGCAAACATCCTCAGTATTCTGTTAACCCGCTCCTTTTTACCTGTATTGGCGTTAAGAACCTGGTCTCCCGCGCTGACGAATCCCGAATAAACACGCAGGTAGCTTAACCGCCCCATGTATGGATCCGATACGATTTTAAACGCTAATGCTGAGAATGAATCATCGGTCTCTGATTTGCGAATTTCCTCTCGTTCCAAATGCGGATGCACGCCCTTAAACGTGTAAATATCAAGCGGATTTGGGAGATAAAAGATAATCGCGTCCATTAGTCTCTGGACGCCTTTATAACGCAGCGAAGAACCGCAAAGAACAGGACATATCTTACAATCCAGCGTCGCCATTCGAAGCGCTTTTTTTATCTCCTCATCTTCAATCGGTTCATTCTCGAGAAACTTTTCCATTAGCGAATCGTCAAAATCCGAGACCGATTCCAGGAGTTTTTCACGCCACTGATTTGCATCATCGATCATATCTTTTGGTATATCGTTCTCTTCCCATTTAACGCCAAGACTGTCTTCATGAAACGTAACGGCTTTCATTTTAATAAGATCGATCATTCCGTTAAACAACTCACCTTGTCCAATCGGTATCTGCAACGGTATGGGCGCTACGTGCAAGCGTTCCTTCATCATTTCCAAAACACGATAAAAATCGGCGCCGGTGCGATCCATTTTATTTATAAATGCCATGCGGGGTACATTATAATGATCCGCCTGCCGCCACACTGTTTCGGATTGCGGTTCAACGCCGCCGACAGCGCAGAACAGCGCCACCATTCCATCGAGAACCCGCAAAGACCGCTCAACTTCGGCAGTGAAATCCACATGTCCGGGCGTATCGATAATGTTTATCTGATGACCTTTCCATGGGCAGGTTGTAGCCGCAGCTGTTATTGTAATGCCCCGTTCCCGTTCCTGATCCATCCAATCCATAACGGCAGTGCCTTCATGCACCTCGCCCATCTTGTAGGTCTTGCCCGTATAGTACAGAATTCGCTCGGTCGTCGTGGTCTTGCCGGCGTCGATATGCGCTGCAATGCCTATATTTCTGACAAGAGTTAAATCACTCTTGACGCTGATATTTTTTTTCTTCTTTGAGATTGTTTTCTCTTGAGTTTGGTCAAACCTGCATAAATTATCGGTCCTAAAATGCGAAAAGCAGCCCACAGGCTGCTTTTGCATATAAAAGCGCGTCTGTAAACTCTTACTATGTCACAAAAAATGTATTTAAAAAATTCACCCAGCTACCTGGATTCAACTCTGAATTACGAATTGTACGAAACCTGTTAATGTTCTAAAATTACCACCTGAAATGCGCGAACGCTCTGTTGGCTTCAGCCATTTTCAGCGTATCGTCGCGCTTTTTAATGGTCGATCCCTCTTCGTTGGCGCATGCCATAATCTCAGCGGCAAGGCTTTCCGCCATAGTTTTTTCAGGGCGTTTTACAGCGAAATCGATTATCCATCTGATCGCTAAAGCCTGCTGTCTGTTGGGACGCACTTCAATCGGAACCTGATATGTTGAACCTCCCACTCTGCGGGATTTCACTTCGAGAGCCGGTTTCGCGTTTTCGACCGCTTTCTGAAAAATTTCAATCCCATCTTTTTTGGTTTTATCGGCAATGATATCGATTGCCTTGTAAAGAATCTGTTCAGTCGTGGATTTTTTCCCACGCTCCATCAGGCAATTTACAAATTTCGAAACCAAAACGCTGTTGAATTTAGGATCGGGTAAAACTTCCCGGATGGTGGCTCTTCTTCTTCTCGACATAACTATACCTACTTCTTAAGTTTCGTGCCGTATTTAGACCGGCCCTGATGACGTCCTTCCACTCCGGTGCTGTCAAGGGCGCCCCTAACGATGTGATACCTGACTCCCGGCAAGTCTTTTACGCGACCGCCGCGAATCAACACTATCGAGTGCTCCTGTAAATTATGTCCTTCGCCAGGAATATAGCTTGTTACTTCGATTCCATTTGAAAGACGCACACGCGCCACTTTTCGCAGAGCCGAATTCGGCTTTTTCGGCGTTGTAGTATAAACTCTAACGCAAACGCCGCGCTTCTGTGGACAATTCTGCAGCGCCGGAGCCATGCTCTTTTCCTTCTTTGTCCACCGTCCTTTTCTAATTAACTGATTTAGAGTCGGCAAATTACTCCCTTAAGTCCTTTTCACAAAATCACACAAAAATTACGATTTTTGAATAGAATAGTTAAATTTATACTGGAAATGTCGTTTTGTCAATATTATTTCCAGTTTTTAGAATCGAATTCATTAATTCCCATCGTCTGAAGAATCAACATCCGACTCGCCATCCTCATAAGGTCTAATTTTGACCGGCGTTGCGACGCTGTCAAAACCTTCCGTTTTATCAAGACCCGGCAATGGTCCGAATTCATCGGAAAAGATATCGCCTCCCATCAGCATAGAATCAGGTTCTAACAGCTCATCCTCCGGAGGTTCGACAAACAGAGACCTATACTTCTTCAAACCTGTTCCAGCAGGGATCAAATGCCCCATAATCACGTTTTCTTTCAACCCTTTAAGGAAATCGGTTTTTCGTGCAATCGCAGCTTCGGTCAATACGCGAGTCGTTTCCTGGAACGATGCGGCGGAAATGAAACTCTCGGTTGCCAGAGAAGCCTGTGTAATGCCGAGCAGGATCTGCTTGTACATTGCCGGACGCGCCTGTCTCCCTTTAGGTTCCACCCTAAGGTTTTTACGCATCCGCCTCACTTCCCGATTGAACTGTCCCCGATCGACGATCGCGCCCAACCGATATTTTGAATCACCGGGATCTTCGACGTAGATTTTACCGGCAATTTGACGATTCTCGCGCAGCAGCCTCGCATAATCCACATGGTCGCCTTCCAGATATAAAGTGTCTCCCGGATCTTCAACCCTTACTTTCTGCATCATTTGGCGGACAATCGTTTCGATATGCTTATCGTTTATCACAACGCCCTGAACCTGATAAACCGCTTGGATTTCGTTTACCAGATATTCCTGAACTCTGCCGGGACCGAGAATCGCGAGAATGTCCTGCGGCGAAACCGATCCCTCTGTCAATCGCTCGCCGGCGGTAATTTGTTCGCCATCGTGTACAAGAATATGCCTGCCAATCGGGATTGAATATTTCAACGGTTCGGTATTATCCGGCGGTTTCACAAAAATCTCTCTGACGCCGCGTTTCAATTCGCCATATTTCACAACGCCATCGATTTCTGAAACGATTGCAGGTTCCTTGGGGCGTCTTGCCTCGAATAATTCAGCCACCCGCGGAAGACCGCCGGTAATGTCCTTTGTTTTGGACGTTCCACGCGGAATTTTCACCAACTCGTCGCCGGCTTTGATTTTCTCTCCTTCTTCTGCCAGGATCAAAGCGCCGACCGGTAGAATATACTGGCTGGTCTGCTTGCCTTTTTTATCGACAATGACCATACGGGGGCTCAGTTTTCTATCCTTCGATTCGATAATCGTCTGCGATCTCTTTCCTGTAATCTCATCGACCGATTCCTGAACGGTTAATCCTTCTTTGATATCATGAAATTCAACCATTCCCGACTCATTGGCAAGAATAAACGCAGAATATGGGTCCCATTTAAATAGAATCGATTCTTTTTCAATGAACGAACCACCATCCACCTGAACTTTAGCGCCGTAAGGAACCGAATATTGTGAAATCACACGATTGTTGTCATCGATCAATTTAATGATTCCATTGCGCCTGAGCGTTACTTTCGTTCCATCTTCCTTGGTGATGAAATGCATATTGTCGAATTCGACGCGTCCCGCATCTTTCGATTTCTTCTGTGATTCCGTTTCGATCGTTGCAGCCGTACCGCCGATGTGGAAGGTGCGAAGCGTCAATTGAGTTCCGGGTTCGCCAATTGCCTGAGCGGCTATCACGCCAACCGCTTCGCCAACATCGACCATCGTATTGGTGGTCAAATTAATGCCGTAGCATTGCGCGCAGACTCCCGTCTCGGTCTCGCACGTTAAAACCGATCTGATTCTTACTTTTGCAATGCCCGATTTGGTTATTTTCTCAGCCACTTCTTTCGTAATCATCGTATTTGCCGGAACCAGCAATTGGTTTGTATCTAATGGATCGTAAAGGTCTTCAGCGGAAACGCGCCCGATAATTCTGTCAAAAATCTGCTCGGAAACTTCCTCGCCTTCTTTAGCCGCTTCCACGACTATTCCGCGAAGCGTGCCGCAGTCATCTTCACTGATGATTACATCCTGAGCCACATCGACCAGTCTTCGTGTAAGATATCCCGCATCCGCTGTTTTCAGGGCGGTATCCGCAAGACCTTTTCGAGCGCCGTGGGTTGAAATAAAGTACTCGAGAACCGATAGTCCTTCTTTAAAATTGGCAGTGATGGGCGACTCGATAATCTCGCCTTTTTGTCCGGTCATCGTTTTTTGCGGTTTCGCCATCAAACCGCGCATCCCGGCTAACTGCTTAATCTGGTCTTTGGAACCTCGAGCTCCCGAATCCGCCATCATAAACAGCGGATTGAATCCGAATTGCGAATGGCGCAAATGTTCGAACATTATTTCAGTGAGTTTGGTGCCGGTATGCGTCCACGTATCGATGATCATATTATACCGCTCGCCATCGGTAATCAAGCCCATTTCATACTGGCTCTGGATTTCATCGACACGCACCTGAGCTTCGGCAATCAGTTCCATTTTTTGCTCGGGAACTTCCACGTCCGATACCGCAATCGAAAGAGCGCCCGACGTTGACCAATCGAATCCGATTTTCTTCAATTCATCAAGAAAATCCGCCGTTTCATCGAAGTTCAAATGTTCGTATATTTCTCCCACAAAAGCCTGCAGTCTTTTCTTGGTCATCAATTCATTATAAAACTTAAAGCGCGCTTTTTCCGGGATAACTTCGTTGAATAAGATTCTGCCTACCGTAGTTTCAATAAGTTTATCATCGATCTTGACTTTTACTGGAGAATGAAGACCGATAATCTTATTATCGTAAGCAATAACCGCTTCTTTCTTTCCGTAAAAAAGTTTTCCGGCGCCTTTTCCGTTAGGCAGAACTTTAGTAATATAGTAGCAGCCCAGAACCATGTCTTTATTCGGAACTGCAATCGGTCTGCCGTCGGCTGGATGCAAGACGTTGCGCGGCGCCATCATCAGCAGTCGCGCTTCAATCTGCGCTTCATACGATAAAGGCACATGAACAGCCATTTGGTCGCCGTCGAAGTCCGCGTTAAACGCCGAGCAAACCAAAGGGTGCAGTTGGATGGCTTTGCCCTCAATTAGTTTCGGCTGAAAAGCCTGGATGCCCAGACGGTGAAGCGTCGGCGCGCGGTTCAAGAGCACCGGATGATCTCTAATGATCTCTTCGAGCAATTCCCACACGCAGTCCAGCTTTTTCTCGACCATGCGCTTGGCGGACTTGACTGTTTTCGTGTATTCCCTTTCAATTAATTTTCTGATAATAAAGGGTTTAAACAACTCGACCGCCATAGTTTTCGGAAGCCCGCATTCATGCAGTTTCAGCAAAGGTCCGACGGTAATCACCGATCTGCCGGAATAGTCAACGCGCTTTCCAAGCAGATTCTGCCGGAATCGGCCCTGTTTCCCGCGAAGATTGTCTGAAAGAGACTTAAGCGGGCGATTGCCGTCCGATCTCATAGCTACAGCTTTGCGGCCGTTGTCGAACAAAGAATCGACCGCCTCCTGAAGCATGCGCTTTTCATTGCGTAAAATCACATCGGGAGCATTGATCTCGATCAACCTTTTCAAGCGATTGTTTCTAATGATAACCCGGCGGTAAAGGTCGTTCAAATCGGAGGTTGCAAACCGGCCTCCATCGAGCGGAACAAGCGGTCGCAAATCTGGCGGTACTACCGGAATTACCTTTATAACCATCCATTCGGGGAGATTTTCGCTATCGCCGATTTTAGTCTGTCGCTGGCTATGCAAAAAGGCTTCGATTATTCTCAGTCTTTTTATGTAATCAGCCTTTCTCTGCGCGGAAGTTTCCGTTACAATTCTGCCTCTAAAATCTCTCGACAACGTTTCGACGTCAATTTTCCTTAACAATTCCAAAATCGCTTCTCCGCCCATCTTGGCAGAGAATTTATTTGTATCGCTATTAGGCAGATCAAATTGCGCCGGATCAAGATCGTCTATAATCCGATTATACTCAGCTTCAGTCAATAATTGTCCAACTTCGAGGTTTGTCGGACCCGGCTGCGTTACGGCGTAAGATTCATAATAGATTACTCTTTCAAGTTCCTTCGTGTTCATCCCGAGCAAATTACCGATCTTGCTTGGCATCGATTTAAAAAACCAGATATGCACGACAGGCACGGCAAGTTCGATATGCCCCATCCGCTTGCGCCGAACGTCCTTGCGAGTAATTTCGACGCCGCATCGATCACATAAGATTCCCTTGTATCTGATACCTCTGTACTTGCCGCAAAAACACTCCCAGTCCTTGGTTGGTCCGAATATTCTCTCGCTGAATAAACCGTCTTTTTCGGGCTTGTATGATCTATAATTTATTGTTTCCGGCTTAGTTACTTCACCATGAGATCTCTCAAATATCGTCTCGGGAGCGACTAAACCGATTGAAATCTTTGTAAAGTGGTCGGTTGAAGTTTCAAATAATGAAGGTCTTATGGGCATAATTTCCTCCTTAGGTTTGCGGAATTTTGCATTTCTAAAACCGTATCACAACCTGGCGTCGATCTGAAATATGTCATCATATCTCTTAAATTATCAATATGATAACAAATTAGATTCTTATGCATAATCATCCGAAAAATTAAATCCCTTAGAGTTGCAAACTCGGTCTGTAAGACCGAGTTCATGAATGTTCACGAGTTTGCTTGATACATAACGTTTCGCTGGCGTTCTCAACAAGCGTCTTTATATTCAAAGATTATCAGATTACTCCAACTTGACGTCAAGCCCCAGTCCCATTAATTCGTTTATCAGGACATTGAATGACTCAGGTATGCTCGGAGTCGGCATGATGTCGCCTTTGACTATCGCTTCATAGGCTTTCGATCTGCCCTGGACGTCGTCGGATTTGACAGTCAGTATTTCCTGAAGAGTATGCGCGGCGCCATAAGCTTCAAGCGCCCACACCTCCATCTCGCCGAATCTTTGACCGCCAAATTGGGCTTTGCCGCCCAAGGGTTGCTGGGTAATCAAAGAATACGGTCCGACCGATCGTGCATGAAGCTTATCTTCCACAAGGTGCGAAAGCTTAATCATGTAAATCGTACCGACCATTGCTTTTTGATCGAACGGCTCGCCGGATTGACCGTCATAAAGCGTTACTTTTCCATCTTCCGGTAAATCCGCTTTCTTCAGATATTCTTGAACATCTTCCAATGAAGCGCCGTCAAAAACAGGAGTAGCAAAGTTAAGGCCTAATTTCATTCCCGCCCAGCCAAGCGCTGTCTCAAACAATTGACCAAGATTCATACGCGATGGCACGCCCAATGGATTAAGAATCATATCGATCGGAGAACCATCTTCTAAAAACGGCATATCTTCCACAGGCACAATCTTTCCGACAACGCCTTTGTTGCCATGGCGACCTGCCATTTTATCGCCGACTTGCAGTTTGCGTTTTTGGGCTAAGTAAACCTTGGCTAATTGCACAATGCCGCTCGGCAGTTCATCTCCAACCTGAATTTTATGCTTTGCATTGGCGAATTCGGATTGAAGATCGATTGAGGTCTGTTTATATCGATCGACAACAAAATTAATTGTTAGATTGATATCTGGATCGTCAGTCCATTCCCATTCAACCGGCAATCCATCCAAAGGAAGGTCATTAATAATTCCCTCACTAATAATCGTACCTTCCGTAATCAATTGCTTCTCGCCGCTTCGATCCAAAATTTCTTTGACTGAAATTCCCTCGAGCAATTTTAAAAGTTCGGCGCGATGTTGATTCTTGAGCTTTTCAAGCTCCACCTCGAATCTTTTATCCAATTGCTCGATTTTCAGTTTATCGAATTTCCGCGATTCAGGATCTTTTTTCTTTCTGCTAAACAGTTTGGTATCTATCACGATACCGTGCATTCCCGGGCGAGCCGTCTTAGAAGCGTTCTTCACGTCACCGGCTTTATCTCCGAAAATAGCTTTTAACAGTTTATCCTCAGGCGTAAGTTCGGTTTCGCCCTTTGGGGTAACCTTGCCGATCAAAATATCGCCTTCTTCGACAAGCGCGCCTACCCGAATAATGCCTGATTCATCCAGATCCCGAGTGGCGTCCTCGCTTACATTGGGAATTTCCCGGGTTAACTCTTCCTGACCGCGTTTTGTCTCCCGAACCTGCAAATCGACTTCCTCGATATGCACCGAACTAAAGATATCCTTCATCACAACGCGCTCTGAGACTATGATTGAATCCTCATAATTATAGCCGTTCCAAGGCATAAACGCCACTAAAACGTTTCTTCCCAGCGCGAGGTCGCCCCTGTCGGTCGCACAGCCGTCGGCAAGGACGTCGCCTTTTTTAATTTTATCGCCGGGATTAACGAGGGGGCGCTGATTTATGCAGGTATCCTGATTAGAGCGAGTAAATTTTTTGAGATTGAATTTAACGATCTCAGTCGGCTCTTCACCGGGTTTGAAACGAGGATCGACAATTTTCTTCTCTGCCACGATTTCATCGGCGGAAACCTTTAAAATCGTCATATTGTCATTCGCAATCAACAACGTCCGGGAGTCGTGCGCAGCTTTTGTTTCCATACCGGTGCCGACAATCGGAGCTTCAGGCGCTAACAGCGGAACAGCTTGCCGCTGCATGTTCGACCCCATTAGAGCGCGATTTGCATCATCATGCTCCAGAAATGGAATCATAGCT
Source organism: uncultured bacterium (assembly GCA_964635255.1). Taxonomy (GTDB): domain Bacteria; phylum Electryoneota; class AABM5-125-24; order Hatepunaeales; family Hatepunaeaceae; genus CAZWOY01. Next base: position 7,044 of record CAZWOY010000036.1, on the reverse strand, counting down.
GCCGCAACCGATACGATTTGGTTTGGCGAAACGTCCATATAATCGATTTCTTCCGGCGTTACAACCGGATAATCGCTGCGGTAACGGGCTTTTACTTTTGACTTGACAAATTCACCTGCACTCGATAACGGAGCATTTGCCTGAGCAATGACAACTTTATCTTCGTCGTCCGCATTCAGGTATTCGATTTGTTTTGAAACCTTATGGTTCTTGACCCGGCGATAGGGCGTCTCAACAAATCCCAGTGTGTTGATGCGGGCGTAGGTGCAAAGCGATGAAATCAAACCGATGTTCGGACCTTCGGGAGTTTCAATCGGACACAACCGTCCATAGTGGGTATAATGAACATCGCGCACCTCAAATCCGGCGCGCTCCCTTGTCAAACCACCCGGACCTAATGCAGACATTCTGCGTTTATGCGTCAACTCGGTTAACGGATTGACCTGATCCATAAACTGAGAAAGCTGATTGGTTCCGAAGAAGGTATTGATAACCGATGATACCGTCCTGACATTAACCAGATCCTGCGGCGTCAGTTTCTCGTTATCCCGAATGTTCATTCGTTCTTTTATCGTCCGCGCCATGCGGGATAATGCAATTGAAAACTGATTGGCAAGCTGCTCGCCGACAGTTCTGACGCGGCGGTTGCCAAGATGATCGATATCGTCGGTGCTTTCATTGCCGATTCTGAGATCGAGAACATATTTAATAATGGTTACGATATCTTCATTTGTAAGAATAGTGGTAGTTTCCGGAATATTCAAATTCAATTTGTTATTTATCCGGTAACGACCGACAAGACCGATATCATAACGTTTCTCATCAAAGAATAATCTGATTAAAAGTTTCTTGGCGGTATCGACGTCAGGGGGATCTCCATTGCGCAGCTCGCGGTAAATCTGAACTAAGGCTTCTTCCTCGTTGTTCGATTTATCTTTGCGCAATGTGTTGGCGATAATGTCTGCAATTACGTCGCCTTCGGGATCCTGTTTAGTTAGTATCACCCGCTTTACACCGGCTTTACGCAGTTTTTTGGCAATTTCCGCATTTATTTCCGTTCCCGCAGAAACAAGCTCTTCACCGGTTTCAGCATCGATCTCAGGCCTTAGAATCGCTTTGCCATAAAAGTCTTTTATTGACTTAGCGCTGAGAGCGACTTCCTCGCTGTATCCAAAAACATCCCAGATCTGCCAATCCTCGGAATATCCGATTGCTCGAAGCAAAGCTGTTATTGGAAAACGCTTGCGCCTGTCGATGTAAACGAAAAGGACGTCGTTGATGTCAGTTGTGAATTCAATCCACGAACCCCTGAAGGGAATCACGCGAGCGGAAAAAATTCTCGTTCCGTTCGGATGAACGGAATCGCCGAAAAACACACCGGGAGATCGATGCAGCTGACTTACGACAACCCGTTCGGCGCCATTTATAATAAATGTGCCTTCAGGCGTCATCAGCGGAAGATTTCCCAGGTAAACGTCGGCTTCAAGCGTGTTGCTGAAATCGCCTTCCTCGTCGATATCATCGCGGCTCGAAAGACGCAGTTTCGCTTTCAAAGGCGCCGAATAAGTAACTCCGCGTTCACGGCATTCCTCGATGGAATACTTGGTAGGCGCTACATAATATTCGATGAATTCCAAAACATGTTCTTCTCGATTATCAAGGATGGGAAAAACATTCAGAAAAACTGCCTGCAGACCTTTCCGCTCCCTTTTGTCCGGGGGAACATCCAACTGTAAAAACTCTTCGAAGGATTTCAATTGAACATCCAAAAGATCCGGCATATCCAGGATCGGATCGATTTGAGAAAAACTAATCCGCTTAATCGTATGCTTTATCTTCAAATTAACTCCACTGAGTTTTCAAGTTGGACGAATTTAAATAACATATTTTGGATTTCTGCAAACACCGGATTACTTAATATCGACCTGACCGCCAACTTCTTCGATTTTTGCTTTGATCTCTTCGGCTTCTTCCTTCGAAACGGCTTCTTTGATCGGTTTTGGATGCTCATCGACCAAGGCTTTGGCTTCCTTTAAGCCAAGACTTGTAATCGCCCGCACTTCCTTAATTACCTGAATTTTCTTATCACCGACCGAGGTTAAAATAACATCGAATTCGGTTTGCTCTTCTTCCGCTTCGGCAGCTTCAGCTGCTGGAGCTCCTGCGGCGCCGCCGGCAACTGCTACTGGAGCGGCTGCGGTAACTCCGAATTTTTCTTCTAACGCGTTCTTGAGTTCTACGAGTTCAAGAACTGTCATTTTTTCGATTGATTCAATTATGTTTTCCACGGAACCTCCGATTGCACTTAATCCTTCGCCTTCGCCGCCATCAGCTTCGATTTTCTGCTGAATTGACTCGACAACGCCGACGAAAGATCGTAATATTTCGTTCAAGACAAATACAAAACCGCTTAACGGGGAAACGATCGCGCCGGCGACCATTCCTATTAATACGTCGCGGGGTGGGATCGATTTCAACTTATCGACCTTTTCAGGTCCATAGACCATTCCATCCAAAACACAACCTTTGATCGCAGGACGATCTTTTGCCTTTGCGAAATCAGAGATCAGTTTTATCGGAATAATCGGATCCTCAAACCCCATGCAAAATCCGGTCGGTCCTGTTAGAAAATCATCGGCATTGGGATATCCAAGATTGTCGAAGACTATCTTAACAAGCCGGTTTTTTGCCACCCGGAATTGCAGATTATTTTCAAAACACTTTTTTCTCAGCTCATCGACTTCCGAAACCGGCATACCTCTGAAATCAGCCATAAGGATCGATTTTGCTTCCTTTATGGACGATTCGAGCCGCTCTAGCTCCGTAACTTTCGAATCCGCTGGTTTTGCAGCGCGTAACATTTTATTTGCCTACTTTTAGTTTACGCAAATTGAATCCGTTTGCATGTCAAACGCCACGATTCAATTATCGCACTCACCCAGATACTTTTTCGCAAAGTAACCGAATGAATCATTCTTCTTACATGCTGTTCTAATAGAGAAATGTTTTAATAATTCTTTCTTAAAAGATAACAGCGTTCTATAATTGCCTGGTTTCAATTCGACAAATTTTTCCTTTGTCAACTCATTAGTATTTTCAAAGTACTTTATTCTCAAACTCATACCTTTATCTTCATCGATTCCCGCCAGATACCAACTTTCAATCTCCTTGACAACGACTATGCAATTAGCGAAATCAACCCACTCAAATTTGCTCTTCCATTTTTCCAATCGCTGAGTAACGCATTTGCAATCGTTCAAAAATGAAAAATTGAGTGAACTTCAATTAAGAACCTCAAGTATCCCATCGACATATAAATCCTGAACTAACAGTTCATTATCAAGAAAATCATTTATCTGTTTTTTCTTCGACGGTTTTATTATTTCAGAATGACCTTTCTTATTTCTTTTGAATAAAATCAAATCTTCCAAATTCGAATACTGCACCAATTCCGGATTATGCGTCGTAGCGAATATCTGCTTTATTTCCGAAACGTCTTTTAAATAATCCGCAATTTTCGACATTAAACGTGGATGTAAATATTTATCCACCTCTTCAAACATTAATATTTTTTTATTTTCAAAATACAGCGCGGCTATTAACGCAATTATGTTTTTCGTACCATCAGAAACTGAGAATGCCGGCAATAGCTTTTCTGAACAGTACGACTCCTGAATATTGAGAAACATATTTTCACCAAACAGTTTGCTTGCTTCGATATTCTCAATAAAGGGCAATGCATCTCTAATTAAATCCAACAGCATATTAGTCTTATCTTCGTTTTTCTTCATTCTCTTTATTACAAACGCTAAATTGCTGCCATCAGCTTTTAAGTCAACTTCATTAGATAAACCTACAGCAAGGTTTAGCAATTTTGTGTTAAAATCGTATATGCCGATAGAATTAAACAATTTATCGAATTCGCTGTATGTTTTAAATTCCGGCATTTCCATTAACAGCGAATTCGATGGCAATTCGCCGATTTCCGGAAGATACGGATTTATATTAAAATCGATATCTTCTGTCGATCGTATTTCAGTTTCTACCTCTCTGTTTTTACCATTAGTTTTGTAAGCAACATAACCTGATCTTATAGTTTTCTTAAGATTTTCCGCATCAAATTTAGAATTTTCTGTCAGTTCGGAGTACTTTAAATAATGCCATTTGAATTGGTAAACTTCCCGAATTATTATAGTCTCAGTTTCTTTAAAACGCAGTACAAATTCATAATCGAAATCTGAAAAATAAATTAAATCTGTCTCAGTTCGGTCTTTTTTTACTCCATCCGCATATTTATGTTGTCGTTCAGGCGGTTCTCCATCCCAAAAAATTCGTAAAAACAAATCTTTCGATTCTTTCCCAATTACATTCCTGATAAGACTCTCGCCGCCTTGCAAAGATACTGCATTCTCAAGTCCCTTGTTTAGGACGTCCTTAAGAAACTGGAAAATCTGAATAAAATTAGACTTCCCCGATGCATTAGCGCCAATAAGAACATTTAGATTGCCCACCTCAACGTCTATTTCATCGAAAGACCTAAAATTTTTTACATGTATCCTTTTAATTTTCATTTACATGATGGGAACGCGCATCGCTACGCTATCTAAACGCCGCTAACGCACTCGCTCTGTTAACTTTAACGCCGGGACCCATTGTACTCGTTAAGGAAATCTTTTTAAAATACTGTCCTTTTGAGGACGCCGGTTTCAGCCTGCTTACGGTAGCTAACAACGCTGAAATATTATCGGTTAAATTCTGCGCTTCGAACGAGGCTTTTCCGACCGGTATGTGTAAAATGCCATATTTATCCACCCGGAATGAAATTCGACCGGCTTTGATTTCCTTTACCGTATTATCAATATCAGTCGTTACAGTTCCGGTTTTCGGATTGGGCATTAATCCGCGCGGACCAAGAATTTTACCAATCCGTCCAACCATCGGCATAACATCCGGAGTCGCGATGCAGGAATCGAAATCCGCCCAGCCGCCTTGTATCTTTTCGATGTATTCTTCGAGGCCGGCATAATCGGCGCCGGCGTCGAGCGCTTCCTGGACTTTATCGGCTTTACATAAAACAAGCGTTCGCACTTCTTTTCCTATTCCATGGGGAAGTGAAACCGTGCTTCTGATCATCTGATCTGCATGTCGAGGATCGACGCCAAGATTTAACGATATCTCAACTGTTTCGTCAAATTTTGCGGTTGCGGTTTTCTTAATCATCGTAACCGCTTCGTTCAGATCGTACTCTTTTGTGCGATCGACATTGGTTCGGGCGTTTAAAAATCTTTTACTGTGTTTCATTTATATAAGCCTCATCCTTCGATTGTCAAGCCCATGTTGCGCGCCGTACCCTCGATAATGCGTTCGGCGGCTTCGATAGTCAGAGCGTTTAAATCGGGCATTTTCACCTGCGCAATTTCTCGAACCTTCTCACGGGGTACTTTAGCCACTTTGACGCGATTAGGCTCGGAAGAGCCTTTTTCGATTCCTGCGGCTTTGCGCAAGAGAACGGCCGCCGGTGGCGTTTTCACGATAAAACTGAACGATTTATCATGGTAAACTGTGATAATCACCGGCAGGATCATCCCTTTCTGATCCTCGGTACGTGCATTGAAAGCCTTGCAGAATTCCATAATATTAACGCCGCGCTGACCTAAAGCCGGACCGACAGGCGGCGAGGGATTCGCTTGCCCGCCTGGAATCTGAAGTTTCAATTGACCATCTATTTTCTTCTTTGGAGCTGCCATATTTTGCTCTTTAGCGTAAGGATTAACCTTCCATTAAAAAAAGCCCCTAATCACTTCGAAATAAATCCTCAGCGGACATTCGAAACGTTGGGGTAATTGTTAAAAACAGCTACGCCAAAATTTCCTGACATCAAAATATTTTAACCGGATCGATGTAAACCGGATTAATCGGAAATGTTCGTTGTAACCTGTAAAAAATCGACTTCAACCGGAGTTGATCTGCCGAATATCGAAACGAGAACCTTCAGTTTGCGTTTTTCCTGATTGATCTCTTTGATGGAGCCTATGAATTCCTTAAAAGGTCCATCCGTAATTTTTACCTTATCCTCAATCTGAAATGGAATATCAAACGTAACACGATCGCGTTTCTCCTCGACCCTGCCTAAAATCCTATTTACCTCATGATCTCGCAGAGGCTGAGGATCCTCGGAACTTCCGGCAAATTCCATCACGCTTGGCGCATTCAGGATCAGATGCTTGGAAATCGGATCAAGATGTGTCTCAATCAATAAGTAGCCCGGGAAAAACACTTTTTGCTTTTCTCGTTTTTTGCCATCGCGCATTTCAATTATTTTCTCTTTCGGGATCAGGATTTCGCCAAAACGATCCTGAGCTCCCAGTCGTTCTATTTCCTGTTCCAGATATGTTTTTACAGCCTCTTCGTAACTGGTAAAAACACGCAGTGCATACCATTTCTTTTCTAATTCTTCTGACATACCAAAGTATCCTTGAAATGCTTTCGACATTAAAACTTAATTTAAAGAACGACCTTTAAAATAAGATTCAAAATTTGATCGACCCCAAATACAAAAGCTGCCAAAATCAAGGAGACTACAACCACTATTACGGCTGAATCGCGCAATTCCATTCGCGAGGGCCAGATCACTTTTCGCATTTCCTGTCGGACCTCGCTGAGGTATTTAATACCTTTTTTTATCACTATCCGCTCCTTTAATAGTGCAGGTCTGGAGGGACTCGAACCCCCAACCCCCGGTTTTGGAGACCGGCGCTCTAGCCAATTGAGCTACAGACCTGTTTAACTATCGTGTCTCCTTGTGCATCGTACGCTTGTTGCAATACGGGCAGTACTTTTTGTATTCAACGCGTCCGCTTTGCTTTCTGCGATTTTTCTTTGTCGTATAGTTACGCCGTTTACAATCGCCACAAGCTAAAATGATGATTTCGCGCATTCGCTATCCAATCCTGATCAAAAGTGTTGCTTGCGATTAACTTTAAAAAAGTCTATTCGATAATCTTCGCAACCATTCCGGCGCCCACTGTGCGACCGCCTTCGCGA
>CAZWOY010000035.1:13506-17036 GCA_964635255.1 uncultured bacterium | reverse complement strand
TAGCAAAACAACTGATCTCCCAAAAGATAAAACTATTTTATGCGCTTATTAATATTCCTTTTTCCTCAGTGGTGCGGGCGCATATAAGAGCTTATGGACGCCTGCCCTACTAAGGGAAACTTTTATGATTTAAGTAATAGAAGCCTATCCCGGAGGCCACTTCATCTGCCTGCCGCCTAACAAATGCAGGTGGATATGGTACACTTCCTGTCCGCCGCGCTGTTTGCAGTTGAAAACGAGCCGGTATCCATCCTCGTCGATCCCGAGATCGCGGGCGATTTTATTGGCGGTCAAAATCATCCTCCCGGCAAGCCCCGCTTCCTCCTCCTCAAGGTCGAGGATCGTCGGGATAGGCTTGCGCGGAATAATCAGGACGTGATGCGGCGACTGAGGATTTATGTCTTTAAAAGCGACAATTTCATCATCGCTGTAAACGATATCCGCCGGTATTTCGCCATCGGCGATTTTCTGGAATAAAGTTTTAGGCATGGGACGCTCCTTATTTTTGAATTTGGGAATGAAGTAAAGGTAACTAAAGAAAGAGCGAAATTCAATGGAATAATAATGAGGCTGAAAACAGGAGGGGTCCGGAAGATTTTTACCAACTCGTTCCCACGCTCCAGCGTGGGAACGCATACTCAACTACACAAGGTCGATATGCATTCCCACGCCGGAGCGTGGGAACGAGTTAACAAAAGGCGGATTGCATGAGACAAAAGAACTAAATGGTGTTTTATGCAATTATTGTCGTGAAGTGCATCCCTGGCAAAATACAACTGCGGAAGAGGGTCCCGGGGAATTAATTACATTCGTTGAAAAAAACGCGACTGACCAAATCAATGGAAACTGTACAGCCAGAAGATGTGTAATTTGATTACTCTTTTTGGAGACTCAGTTTAGCGCTATGAATTTAAGGCTATTAATATAGCTTTGTCATTTGGAATATTCGAACAGGAGTGTTCGAGCTACTGTTTTAGAAATAAAAAGCCTTCCCATTAATCGCGGGAAGGCTTTTAACTACGCGGCGTTCGGTTTTACGAAACCTTTGCCAGTACGTCGTTGTAGCTGAGGATAATGTAGTCCTGATTATCGAGGCTGATCTCCGTTCCGCCGTATTTGGCGTAGATTATGGTGTCGCCTTCCTTCAGGTTCTTCTGGACTTCCTCGTCGGTTCCGACAGCCACTATCCTGCCTGTCTGCGGTTTTTCCTTTGCTGTGTCCGGGATAATGATGCTGCCGTACTTTTTCTCTTCAGGCTCGATCGACTGAATTACAACGCGATCCGCCAATGGTTCTAACTTCATTATATTTCCCTCTATTTTTTAACTTGTTAACTGAATTTCGAGACGCCGCTATCCCTTGCGGAAAAGCTGCGATCTATGATTGTCAAACAACCATTTCACGCCGGATTATTGCGCTCAGCGGGCTAAAAGCCTTTCGATCTGAGGCTTGTCAAATCCGACTATCGGGCGATTGTTGATAAGAATGACCGGAACGCCCTGCTGTCCAGTCATCCTGACCATGTCTTTGCCTGCGCGTTCATCTTTGCTCACGTCGATTTCTTTGAATCGAACTCCGTTCTCACGAAAATACTGCTTAACTCGTCTGCACCAGGAGCAGGTTGGAGTGGTGAACAATACCACTCGTTTGTTAGAAGCAGATTTGCCTAAGTCAGCCAATTGATTTCCTCGCGTTTATCTGATTCATGCTTCTTTTACTCCCGCTCTTCACGGTTTAGGCGTCAGCAGGCCGGACACTCTTGATTCAGGCGGTCATTCCTGCCTGCGCGGGAATGACTGCAAGGGGAGCATGCCGGATAATGGACATTTCTAATTTCGAACAAGAGTGTTCGACCTACTTTTAATGTTCGTTGCAGTTGAACACGAGTGTTCAAGCTGCTAATACATGTCTCCCATGCCGCCGCCGGGAGGCATCGGGGGCATCTTGGGCTCGTCTTCTTCCTGTTCGTGGATTACTGCGTCGGTCATGAGCAGCAATGCTGCGACGGAAGCTGCATTTTCGAGAGCGCTGCGAGCCACTTTGGTTGGGTCGATAACGCCGGCTTTCATCAGGTCTTCGTACACTTCGGTGCGGGCGTTGAACCCGAAGGTTCCTTCGCTGTTGCGGACTTTTTCGGTTACGACAGCGGCTTCGAAGCCGCTGTTAGCCGCAATCTGGCGAATCGGCTCTTCGATTGCGCGGCGGACGATCTTAATGCCTAAAGACTGGTCGCCTTCGAGTGTCAGCTTGTCCAAAGCAGCCTGTGCGCGCAGAAAGGCTACGCCGCCGCCGGGGATGATGCCTTCTTCGACTGCAGCGCGGGTGGCGTGCAGGGCGTCTTCGACGCGGGCTTTGGTTTCTTTCATTTCTAATTCTGTAGCGGCGCCGATGTTAAGAACTGCTACGCCGCCGGACAATTTAGCGAGTCGTTCCTGGAGTTTTTCGCGGTCGTAGTCGGAAGTCGATTGGTCGATCTGCGCCTTGATCTGTTCGCAGCGTCCTTTGATGTCTTCGGTCTTGCCGGCTCCTTCGACGATGGTGGTGTTGTCCTTGTCGATAACGATGCGCTTGGCGGTGCCGAGGTCGCTGACGACGGCGTTTTCGAGCTTAAAGCCGGCGTCTTCGCTGATGACCCGCCCGCCGGTCAGAATGGCGACGTCTTCTAACATGGCTTTACGGCGGTCGCCGAATCCGGGAGCCTTGACGGCTGCGACTCTGAGCGTGCCGCGCAGTTTGTTGACCACTAAGGTCGCCAGGGCTTCGCCTTCGACGTCCTCGGCGATAATCAAGAGGCTCTTGCCCATGTTGGCGACTTTTTCAAGGATCGGGAGCAGGTCTTTCATCACCGAGATTTTCTTATCGTAGATAAGGATCATCGGATCGTCGAGCGAGGTTTCCATCGCGTCGGGATTGGTGATGAAGTAAGGGGACAGGTAGCCGCGGTCGAACTGCATGCCTTCGACAAGATCGACGTTGGTTTCGGTGCCTTTGGCTTCTTCGACGGTAATGACGCCGTCTTTGCCGACTTTTTCCATCGCTTCGGCGATCAGCCTGCCGATTTCGTCGTCGTTGTTGGCGCTGATGGCGCCGACTTTAGCGATGTCGTCCCAATTAGCGCCGATGGGCTGGGACAGGCTCTTGAGGTGGTTTACGACTTCTTTTACAGCCTTTTCGATACCGCGCTTCAGTTCCATCGGATTAGCGCCGGCAATAACGTTGCGCAGTCCTTCCTGCAGGATCGACTTGGCGAGGATGGTCGCGGTTGTGGTTCCATCTCCGGCTATGTCGGAAGTCTTGGAAGCCACTTCGCGAACCATTTGAGCGCCCATGTTTTCGATGGGATCTTCAAGTTCGATTTCCTTGGCGACCGTAACGCCGTCCTTAGTCGAGGTCGGCGCGCCGAATTTCTTGTCGATCAATACATTGCGTCCTTTCGGACCAAGGGTAACTTTAACAGCGTTGGTCAGCTTATCAACGCCTCTTTTCAGCGCTTGACGAGCTTCGAGATCAAAAACGATTTCTTTTGCTGC
>CAZWOY010000035.1:3679-13496 GCA_964635255.1 uncultured bacterium | reverse complement strand
TACCATTTCAGTTTGGGTTCCTTCCGAATATTATTCGGTTTTGAACCGGAATTGTTGGCGCTCTACAAGAGCGAGCGCCAAAGCTTGACAAAATATATATGCTGATGAATATTTTGTCAAGTGTTTTTTGGCTTTAACGGATGGGCAAAATTAGATTTTGCCCATTTGTTTTTGTTTTAGGTAGTTACGTATTATCGTCGTTAAGGTTCCGGGAAGTTAGGGCGTTTCATTGGACTTTTTTAAAATTTTGTATTTGGCAAAATAACAGGTTGAAACATATACTCCAACGGATAAGAATTCAAGCATTTGTTAATCGACAAAAACAACAATTTTATTAATATTTACTTTCCAAAAACAGTTGATTATATTATCAGATGTTTCCCGTATTAAAAAGATCAAGGATGCGTCTTGAAACTGCAGAACGACCTGTTTGCAAAACAGAATCCTAACCGTTACACCGAAAACCGGCGGATGCAGAGCCTTTTTCTTCCTGAGATATTGGATAAGAAGATCGAAAACGTCGAGTATTTCGGGAAAAACTACAACGAGGCATACTCCATATTCGAGAAGTGGGCTGAAATGGAGGATGAGGGCGAACTTGCGAGTAGAAAAGAATCGAACATCGAAGCGGAATTTATCACGGACATATTCGGGAAAGCGTTAGGGTATAAACTTTTTTCCGAGAATCTGGACAGTTGGGAGTTAGAGCCTAAATTCAAAATCGACGGGCTCGAATCCGACGCGCTCATCGGCTATTTCGGAACGGGCAAAGAACCCGCTCCCGCCGCGGTAATCGAATTAAAGGGTCCCAATGTCAATCTGGACAGAGACCGGTTTAACGGCAGGACAGCGGTGCAGCAATGCTGGGACTATATGAACATGCTGCCGGATTGTTCCTGGGGAATCGTCTCTAATATAATCAGCTTTAGAATCTACCACCGAAGTTTGACTCCCAACAGGTATGAACATTTTGCGCTGCGAGACTTGATTCGCAAATCGAATTTCAGCCGCTTCTTTTATATCTTTCAAAGAGACGGCTTGCTGACGGGCTTCGGCGGAACGCCGCCCCGCGCGGACAGGCTGCTGGAAGAGTCGATCGAACGGCAGGAGGAGATCGGCGATGAACTGTATCTCAACTACAATTATAACCGGCAACGGTTGATATCGCACCTGATCAAACCGCCCAAGAGCCTGTCATTAGACGGGGCGATCCGGACGACTCAAAAAATATTAGACCGGATAATATTTATCGCCTTCTGCGAAGACCGGGGATTGCTGCCGTCAAAGACCATTCACAAAGCCTACGAGTTCGCCGCTCCGTTTACAAAAGTCGTCAATCCACGCTGGCAGAATTTCAAGGATCTGTTCAACAGCATCGATCAGGGCAATACGAAAGCGAGAATCAGCCCTTATAACGGCGGACTATTCAAGGAGGACGATTACGTCGATAATCTCGAACTGTCCGACGACTGGACGGATTTTTTCGAGAGCGTCGGAAATTACGACTTCAACAACTGTATTAACGTAGACGTCCTGGGGCATTTGTTCGAGCGGTCGATCAACGATATTGAAAAACTCAGGCTGAGCGGATTCTTTAACGCTGAAGTTGAAGAAGAAGACCTGCCTAAAATGGAGAAATCCGCTGAACGTAAGCGAGGCGGGATTTTCTATACGCCGCCCGATTTCACGGCGTATATAGTAAAAACGGTTGTCGGGAGCATTATCGATAAAAAGCGCCGGCAAATCGATGAAGAAATGGATATCGACGAACAACGGAAGTTTTCGGGAAAGCCGGATTCTAAGACCGCCGAACTCTGGCTGCGGCGACTGGAAGCGTTGAAAGAGATTAAAATTGTGGATCCGGCGTGCGGCAGCGGAGCGTTTTTGATCCGGGCTTATGACTACCTTGAAGAAAAGTATCAGGACGTGATGGATCATCTGGAATTCCACCATCCCGATTACGAGCGCGGCAGTTATAAATCGATACCGGATTTCATTCTTCAAAACAATCTTTACGGCGTCGATTTGTCTCCCGAAGCGACTGAGATCACCCAACTAGCGCTTTGGATCAGGTCGGCTCAGGAAGGCAAAACCTTGGCGGATTTATCTCAGAACATAATCTGCGGCAACAGTCTGGTTACCGATAAAGACGTCGATGCTAAGGCGCTCGTCTGGGACGAGACCTTCCCCGCCGTGTTCAACCGTGCAAACGCCGGCTTCGACTGTGTCATCGGCAACCCGCCGTGGGAGCGAATTAAGCTCCAAGAACGGGAATTTTTCGACGCCATCGATCCAAAAGTCGGATCCGCCGTCAGCGCCGCGCAGCGCAGGAATCTGATAAAGAAGATCACTGCGGAAAAGCCGGAAATAAATGCGCGGCATAAAGAAGCGAAAGAATATGCGGACCGAATACTGAAATACATACGCACATCGGGGCGCTATCCACTAACCTCCAACGGGGACGTCAACACATATACAGTGTTTGCGGAGTTGGCTTATAACATCATCTCGCCCGCCGGACGAGTCGGATTGCTTATCCCCAGCGGAATCGCGACGGATTATACCACGAGGCGTTTCTTCAGCAAGCTGGTTCAGGATAAAGTGTTAATTTGCTTCTACGACTTCGAAAATAAAGCTCCCGTATTTCCCGACGTTCATCGTTCGTATAAGTTTTCAATTTTTGTCTTCTCCGGCGGTCAGGAAAAAACCAAATCAGCGGACTTTGCATTCTTTTTAAGAGAAGTGAAAGAATTAGAAAATAAGAAACGACACATCAAACTCGACGATGACGATTTCAGAGCGTTTAATCCTAATACATTGAATTGTCCGGTGTTCAGATCGGAAAAGGATGCGGCGATAGCCAGGAATATTTATCATAACATACCGGTTTTGGTCAATCGGAATCTTGATGAGCAGGGGAATTTATGGGGGATCAGGTTTATAACTATGTTTCATCAGACGAATGACGCGGAGTTGTTTATTGAAGCGAAAACATTAAAAAGACGCGGATATAAGCAAGACGGGTTGTTATTGCGAAAAAAAACGAAAATCTATATGCCGCTTTATGAAGCGAAGTCCATACAAGCTTATGATCATCGAGCGGCGAGTATTGTCATTAAAGAAATTAACTGGATGAGGCAGGGCCAAACTAAGGCAACCTGGGATGTTCAGCATCAGAATCCGGATTATTCTGCCCGTTTTCGCTGGTATGTCGATGAAGAAAATGTGAAAGCTGCAATGAAAGATCAACTGCAGGATTCTTACATTGCATACAAAGAAATTACAAGTCCGACGAATATCAGAACAATGATAGCGTCGTTTATTCCTCATGCTGCAGTTGTGAACACCGCCGTATTGATTACAACCGGCAAAGATATCTCCAAGCGGCTGGAGTGCTGCCTATTGGCGAATCTGAACAGTTTCGTCCTCGATTTTATCGCGAAGCAGAAAGTGGGCGGGGTTCACTTGAGCTTCTTTATTGTGGAGCAACTTCCCATCCTGCCGCCCGACTTCTATCAAATGCAATGCCCCTGGGCGAAAAATCAAACCTTAGAAGAATGGATTTCCGAACGGGTATTGAAGCTGACCTGTACAGCGAACGACATGATCCCATTAGCCGGGGAAGCCGGATTCGAGCCGAAGATTCATAAATGGAACAGCGTTGAGAGACGGGAGCTCATGGCGGAACTTGACGCAGCGTATTTCCACCTTTACAAGATCGACCGGGACGCAGCGGACTATATGCTATCGACCTTCTCAAAGATATCCGATCCGGGAAAGACGGCGTTTGAGATGGAAAGCGTTCGAGAGAAGGTTTTGAAACGGTATGATGAATTTGGCATGAATGTATAATGTCGGGCGGGATATTATCCCGCCGATAGGTCCGCCATTCTCTTACACAGAACCAAATTCCAAAATGCGTTTTTCTATATTATCATTGACTAATTTAATTAACAGTCAATTAAGCTTCTCAGTTTATTGGCGTTTATGAGATGTGACTATTGTTTTAAAGTATGTTTTTGACTATTTTTAAATAAGTGAAAAATGGAGATTAAAATGATGGAAATTCAAACTAATAATAGTGTCGAAACACTAATTTCCGCCGTCGAGGATAGAGTCAAAAAGGTCCATACTCAGAGTTTTGACATATCTTTCAACGAGTTGTTGGACATGTTTAAGAACGAAGAACTAAACATCACTCCCGAATATCAAAGGCTTTTTCAGTGGTCCATAGGTGCGCAGTCGCGTTTTATCGAGTCTCTGTTGCTTGAAATGCCTGTGCCTCCAATATTCGTAATTGAAGAAGATGACGGAAGATATATTCTCATCGATGGACTTCAGAGAATTTCTTCTTATTTGCACTTACGCGGCGAACTTGAAGCGCCTCATCTTGATCCTGAAGTAAAAAAGGGCGATAAACTAGTGTTCTCCGATTGCGATATTATTAATGAACTAAACGGCTGCACCTACGATAATATTGGAATCGCTTTACAAATCAGGTTAAAGAGAAGCTTTATCCGAATGGAGGTTATTAGAAAAGGGAGCAATCCTCATTATAAATATTATATGTTTAAGAGATTAAACACTGGAGGACAGTTGTTATCCGACCAACAGATAAGAAATTGCACAATTCGATTGTTAGATCCCAAATTCAATGATTTTATAATTGAACTGAGCCAAGATGAAAATTTCAGAGAATGCATCGGTACGATAGGACATAAACGGTTTTTAGAAGCATTTGATCAGGAATTAGTCTTAAGATTTTTTGCGATTAAGAACTACCGTCCACGCTATAAAGCTTATCTGGGAGATTTTCTGACTGATTATATGGAAAAAGTTTCAGAAATAAACACACAAAAAAGAGAACCATTTAATTTTGAAAGTGAGAGGGAAATATTCTTTAAGACTTTCAGAACATTCCATAAAACATTGAAAGACTATTCTTTCTCTTACGGCAATATGGAAACGGGTAAATTGGTCAGGGCATTTAGCGCGAATAATTTCGAAGCCCTTACTATCGGCATTCAAACAATAATCGATAAAATAGACATCAATGAAGAGGGCCATATTAAATCGTTGAAGAAAAAATTTAAGGAAATAAAGCTGATGAAGGATTTTCAGGACTTGACTGCAGGTGGCGGTAAAAACAATCTGGGCGCTTTAAATGCAAGAATTGAATTTGTTAAAAATCAATTGAGCTCATTGGATGAATTTAAATAGTCTATGGACAGAAATTGAATTAGATCAAAAATGGCGATTGGACGAGATCCGGTTTTTTCAGAATTTAATTAATGACCTAAAGAAAGATTCTGAGAAAGATCAATTCCGACGAGCTCTAATTCTACTACTCTATGCACATTTTGAAGGATTTACAAAATTTGTCTTTTTAGTATTCATAAAGGCTGTTAACCAAGAGAATCTAAAATGCAATCAAGTGAACTACTCGATTGCTTCAGCGACATTGTCGCATGTATTTGCTTCTATGAGAAATCCTGATAAGAAATGTCCTATTTTCCGTCGTAAACTTCCTGAAGATAGAACATTGCATAGATTTGCTCGCGATAAAGAATTCCTTGAACAAATTAATGAAATCGACAATACCTATGTTAACATCGATGAAGACGTCAGCGATTCTGAATCGAATCTTAAGCCAGAAATATTACAGAAGATATTATTCCGTCTTGGGTTTGATCATACGCTTTTTGAAGAACAAAGTAAACAAATCCCAAAACTGCTCAATTATCGAAATGATATTGCGCATGGAAAATCCAAAGATGGAATAACCGAAGAAGAATATTTCTCAATTCGAGACGACGTCTTTTTCATTATTAACCAAATAAAAAAGAAAATTATGGGTGCGCTAACCGATAAAGTATATATGAGGCGAAATAGTAAGTGATTTTGATGTTGTTGAAATGTTATTGGAAGATGGCGAACCTGAATTTGAAAGCGAGTTTGTAGGATTGCAGAATATTAAGGCAGGTTAATGGGAGACATTCCCGTTCTCAAACCATAGGAAGTAATTGCGATTCTGAAAAAACTTGGATTTCTTGAAGTGCGTCAAAAAGGTTCTCATAAACAGTTTCAACATCCCGATGGCAGGAAAACTACAGTTTCATATCATAAAAATCAAGACATATCTCCAATCCTTCTATCTCGCATCTCACGGGATATAAAAATGACCGTTAAAGAATTTATCAATTTTATGTAATAAAAAGCGCCGCCCAAACCAGCGACGCTTTTATTACATATAGACTAATGCGCTTCTAATTAACGCAGCGTCCCTTCATACTGCGCCGACAACTGCTTCGACTTCACATGTTCTTCCGTGTAGTCCGGCAGCAGCATCGGGGCGATGCGGTCGGTTTCTATGCCGGAATCGTCGATTTCTTGGTTGTATTTAGCGACGTGATCGAGGGACAGCTTGCCGTCCTCGGCTTTGTTCAAGGCGTACTCTGCGGCGTTTTTGCCGGCTATTCTGCCGTACACCATAATGTCCAGCAGCGAGTTGCCCATCAGGCGGTTTTCGCCGTGGGCGCCGCCGCCGACCTCGCCGGCTGCGTATAAGCCGGGCAGAATGGTCGAGCCGTCGGACTCGAACTCGAGACCGCCGTTCTGGTAGTGCAGAGTCGGGAAAATCAGCATCGGTTCTTTGCCGATGTCGATGTCGAAACGCTTGAACAGGATGTGCTTGCCGGGGAACTCTTTCTCGACGTAGCCTTCGCCAAACATCTCATCCAGCATCGGGCTGTCGAGCCAGATCCCGAACTTGCCGCTCGGTGTGGGGACGCCTTTCATCGTTTCGACGCACTCGCGGATGATGCACGCCGCTTCGACGTCTCTTGGTTCGCGCTCGAAGACGAACTGGCTGCCTTCGACGTTGACCAGATTTGCGCCTGCGCCGCGGAATTTCTCTGTGATCAGAATGCCTTCCGCCTGTTCTGGGAAGACGACGCCGGTCGGGTGGTATTGAATCGTATGCAGGAAGCACACCGGAACGCCCGCGCGGTAGGCGATGATAATGCCGTCGGCGGTCGCGCCGTAGTGGTTGGTGGTCATGAAGTTCTGAACGTGAAGGCGGCCGCTGCCTCCCGTCGCCATGACGACCGATTTTGCCTTGACGACCACATATTCAGCCGTTTCCATGTTGTACAGAACCGCGCCTGCGCAGTGTCCCTTGTCGTTGAGAATCAGTTCGACCGCCGGCGAGAACTCGAGTACCGTTATGTCTTCGACCCGGTTGCGGGATTCGTCGCGGACGGTGCGCATCATTTCAGCGCCGGTGATGTCGGCTGCATAATGCATGCGCTTGCGGCTGGTTCCGCCTCCGTGCAGCGTTTTCAGCGTGCCGTCGGGATGCTTTGAAAAATTGCAGCCCAATTCGAGCAGCCAGCGAATGACGTCCGGGGCTTCGGTGGTCAGCGTCTTGACCAGCTCCGGCTTGTTCGTGAAGTGTCCGCCGCCGATAACGTCAAGATAATGGTAGTAGGGAGAGTCTTTCCAGCCTTTAGTGGCGGCTTGGATTCCGCCCTCAGCCATCATCGTGTTGGCGTCGCCGTGGCGTAATTTGGTCGCTAATAAAACCTTCGCGCCTTGCTCTTGCGCCAGCAGCGCCGCAGAAGTCCCGGCTCCGCCGCCGCCGATAACCAGCACGTCGGTTTCGTAGCCGGCTTTGCTCAGATCGACCTTTTCAGGATTTACGCGGCTGCGGGCTTCGAGCAGGTCAACCATCTCGTTGCAGATGCGATAGCCTTTATTCGGACCGCAGGAAATTTCGCGGCGTCCTTCTTCCTTGACGTCCGGGTGAAACTTTTTCAACACGACGTCGCGATCTTCAAGGTTCAGCGCCGGGAATTCCTCGCCGGCTTTTTTACGCTTGATGCGTTCGGGTCGAGTCGCCTCGACCTTTTTTATCAACTGTTTTAAACTATCTGGATAGGGCATATTTTCTCCTCGACTCTTATTTCAACAGAGCGTAGTCGCTCTGCGGTTTCCATGACTCGTCCGACGTGTGCGGCTCGCCTTCGCGCTCGTTATAAAGCTGCTTCAGCTTCTTGATGTCGCCGGTGATCGTCGATTCGTCGAACGGATCGACCGTTCCGAGCGCCATGACTTCTTTCAACGGCTCGTTATAATAGCCTGACTTGATCGCTTCGACCTGCTCGTCGCAGTGTTCGCTCGGCGGCGCCAAGAAACGACCGCGCAGGCGGCGCACCATCTGGGCGATATGGTACTGCGCCATTTCGCCCATGCAACGGGTTGCGCACAAACCGCACTGGATGCAGTCGAACGAAATTTCCGCCGCTTTTTCGAGATCGCCGCGCTTAATCGCCGCTATGTAGTCCATCACCGGAATGTCCATCGGGCAGACCTTCGAGCAGGCGTTGCACGCGAGGCATCTGAACAGTTCGGGATAAGCCTGGAACACCTCTTCAGCTTCGCCCTTCATGTCTTCCCATTTATAAACCGCGCGATTGGCGGGATAAAACGGGATCTGAGTTAAGTACATGTTCGGCTCGACCATCGTTTGACAGGCGAGTCCGACCCGGATATGATAATCTCCCGGCAGACGATAAACCGTCGCGCAGGCTCCGCATATACCGCCGCGGCATCCCGCGCCGCGGATGTATTTGTACCCGGCGTATTCCATCGCTTTCATTATCGTCAGGGAATCGGGAACGTCGTACCGTTTCCCCATGATATACACCGGGATTAAGTTTGCTTTGACTTCAAGTGCGGCTTCAGTTACAGCCGCAGTTGCAGTTTCGCTCATTTTTCCCTCAAAAATTTATCTGAAACCAAAATGATCCGCCATGTTTTTCGACGCTGTTCAGCGCCGGCTCACCCCAAAGCGGTTTTAACTTTTTCGATAACTCCGTATTGTTCGTTATATAATTATTCGGCGCCAGTATCTTGCTGCGATCGGGATTAGACAGCAGCCAGACCGCTAAAAGATACTGCTCGTTGAAAAATCGCTCCGACCACGCCGCCGGATAGTCCCAGGGCAGAAAAACGTCGTGAACCTCGACTATCGCGCCGGCGGGCAGCTGGGGCAGAACATCCAAAAAGACCGCCGTTACATCGGAATTTTGAAAACTGTAATGAGAACCGTCGATGAACAAAACGTCATTTTCACGCATTTCCTTAAACACAGACAAATTAGCATTTTCAAAGACGTCCCTTATCGAGGCGTCGCATATTGCATTTATCTCGGCGCGCGGTTCAGGATCGAAGGATACGATTTTCGTGTTCAATCCTTCGTCTTTCATCGCCCTGCGCGCAAATTTTGTCGAGTTGCCCGAACCGATTTCGATATAAAGTTCAGGCTTGTGCCTCCGTATCATCCCATAAAGAACCGCGCCATCCAGCCCCGGCAGCATTCCGTTCAGCCAATGGGGCTCGACGGAGCCGGAGGATTCATGCAGTTTTATCTTATTCAAATCATCTTTTAATTCGACGATGCAGTCTAATAAATCGATATATTCATCTTCGCCGTCTTTGATCATATCCAATAATACGGGATGAGGGGGATTGCCGCCGCCGTAGCGAACCTCAGGCTTTACCGGATATTCCAGCAGCACGGGGTAGTATCCTTTCAGAACCTTCCGCGCCGCATCCCGTCCCAAGCCGCATATTTTTTTATAGGTTTCTTTTATCATCTATTTGCATTTTTTTTTCTGCTCGCTTGCAATCATTTCTGTGAAAATGACTGCGTTTTATGGACGTCAGGCGCTCTCTATACTTTCGGCAATCTGACGAGAGCTTGCAGACGCCCTCGTCTGCAAGCTTCCTCTTATGTATAACGAACACACTTGCA
>CAZWOY010000035.1:0-3579 GCA_964635255.1 uncultured bacterium | reverse complement strand
TCCTTTCATGTATAACGAACACACTTGCAGACGCCCTCGTCTGCAAGCTTCCTCTCATGTATAACGAACACACTTGCAGACGCGGGCGTCTGCAAGCTTCCTCTTATGTATAACGAACACACTTGCAGACGCCCGCGTCTGCAAGCTTCCTCTCACGTATAGCGAATACACTTGCAGACGAGGGCGTCTGCAAGCTCTCGCACTCCATAAATTCGTCCCAATGCCCAATCTCATAATCCGGTTCGATTTCGCCTTTCGGTTTTTTATCCGGATTATACCAAATCGCCGTTATGCCGGCGTTTTTGGCTCCGATAACGTCGGTTTTCAGTTTGTCGCCGATATGCCAGGCGCGTTCCGGTTCGACCTTCGCTTTCTTCAGCGCCGTAACGAACAACTGAAGATGCGGCTTCAGGAAACCGTAATCCGTAGTGGACATAACGAACTCGAAATATTTCATCATATCATTTCGTTCAAGCACATATTCGAGCGTCTTGCCGAACAGAACCGAATTGCTGATTACGCCCGCGCGAATTCCGAGCGATTGCGCCTTTCCCAAAACGTTCTTAACTCCCGGTTCGGGAACCTCGTTAAACGAGACGTCCACAAATATCCGGTCGATTTCTTCTTCACTCAGCGTATGAACGACTCCCATCCGCGCCATCATATTGCGATGGAACTGCGATCTGCCGAACTCGAGGTTGTATTCGCGCCTTATCTTCTGAGTCTGCTTAATCAGCGCATCCGCCTCGCTGCGGATCATTTCGACCGTGATTTTTTCTTTTCCGATCGCCCTTTCGCGCCAATTCTTCAACCACGTTGGGCGGTCGAAACGAGGCTTAATCAGCGTGTCGCCCAGATCGAAGAAAATGAAATCCGGTTTGCGCGGCGTCGTCATTCGATCAATTCGATTAACCGATCCCAATGGTCGATTTCCGCATCGGGAAACGCGTCTCGGTCATCCCGTCCGGCGGCGTTATACCAAACGCCTTTCATCCCGCAGTTCTGAGCGCCCTTTACGTCCCAATCCAACCGGTCGCCGATGAACCATGAATCATCGGCGTTAATCTTTGCCTTAGCGAGCGCCGTCTTAAATATTTCAGGATGCGGCTTGCGGAATCCATAGTCGGCGCTGGTCATCATAAAACGGAAATACCGCATCAATCCATTCCGTTCAAGAACCAGCGTTAACGCTTTTCCGCCTAAAACTGAATTGCTGACCACCGCCATATCGATGTTCATTCTTTTCAAACCCTCGAGCGCACTCAGGATTCCGGGTCTTGGAACCGCCCGATAGGAACTTTCGACGAATTCCCGGTCGATTTCCTCGTCGTTCAGTTCGAAATAGGTACTAAGCCGCGTGTTCAAGTTGCGGTCAAACTGCCCCCGGCTGAATTCCAAAAAGTGTTCGCGTCGAATCGCCTGAGTATGTTCGATCAAAACATCGGCGCATTCTTCGATCATTTTGGTCGTAACGTCCGGATTCCCGCGCGCCAGTTCGAACCAATGCCTGATCAGCGCGTCCCGGTCGAAGCCGGTGTCGAGGAGCGTGCCGCCCATGTCGAAAAAGACAAACTTCGGTTTAGGCAGCCGCTTCAATCGATTAAGCCCGAAATCTGATCCCAGCTTGTGATTACGGCGTCGGGTTTGACGCCTTCGTCGTCTTGATCGTTGGGATTGTACCAGACGCCTTTCATGCCGCAATTCTGCGCTCCGGCGACGTCGTGCCTGATCCAGTCGCCGATGAACCAGATTTCCTCGGGTTCGGCGCAGGTTTTGCCCATAATCGTGACATAAATCTGCGGATGCGGCTTTCTGAATCCGAAATCGGCGCTGGTCATGACGAATTCGAAGAAATCCAGCATCTCATACCGTCCTAAAATAGACGACATCGCTTTGCCGCTTAGGATCGAGTTGCTGACAATTCCGAGCTTTATATTCCGCGCTTTCAAATATGCAAGCGCTTTCGCCGCACCGGTTTCAGGCTTGGGATCGAGGGCGGCGTTGACAAAGAGCATGTTCGATTCCTCTTCGGAAATCGCTATGTCCAAGCCCAGCCGGTCTGTCAGATTTTTAACGAAATGCGCGTGCGTAAATTCCACCTGCGCCTTACTGCGAAACACCCGCGCCGCATCGCCGATCTCCACCGCAACGGCTTTAGCATCGTCCAGCGTCGCGCCGTGATCGTTTCCCGCCATGTCCAAAAGTTTCCGATAAGCCTCGTCGGAATCCAGCGTCGTACGCATCAGCGTATTCCAAAAATCGAACACTATCCATTTCGGTTTGGTCATGGCGTTTCCATAAGTTATGCGGGTCGAACACCCGTGCTCGAAATTCCTTAGTTCGGAATCTATAGTAGCCCGAACACTCTTGTTCGGAATCCTTAGTAGCCCGAACACTCTTGTTAGAACCCTAAAAATTCCTTAGGCAGTCATTCCAGCGAAAGCTGGAATCCAGAGAATTTCATTTTAGCCAAGAGCATACTGGATTCCAGCTTTCGCTGGAATGACTGCAAAATGCAAATATGTCGAACAAGAGTGTTCGACCTACTTGCGCTGCCGCCGGCAAATATGTCGAACAAGAGTGTTCGACCTGCTTACGTTGCCGCCAGTCCTTTTTCCTTGATCCAGGCTTGCGTTTCTTCCGGATTATATTCGAATTTGCACACTTCCGGCGGCAGCCCGAAAGCCAGAGCCATCAATTGCGTAAAGTACAAAACCGGCAGCGGTTTTAGCTTGCCGTCCTTTGTAATCTCATGCTGGCGGCGTCCCAGGTTGTATTCGCACAGCGGGCAGCTCAGGATCATCGCGTCGGCGCCTTTGGATTCAGCCGATCCGATGATGCGCGTCGTCGCGCTGAATGCGGCGTTCGGATTGGAGATAATCTGATACGATCCGCAGCATTCGGTCGCGGCGCTGTATTCGACCGGCTCGGCTCCCAAAGCGCGGATAAAATCGGCGAATATTTCCGGCGTAACCGCTTGATCGATCGAAATATCTCCGGGGCGAGTCAGCGTACAGCCGTAGTACGGAGCAAGCTTTAAGCCTTCCAACGGATTCTTGACCGCCGCTTCGATCTTGTCCCAGCCGATTTCGTCGCGGATGAAATTCAGAAAATGCACAACTTCGACTTCGCCGGCGTAGTCGCTCTCTTCTTCCATGAATGTGTTGACGGTCTTGCGTTTTTCCGCGTCGTCCCTCATCAGCAAATTGGCGCGAGCGAGCGTGTTGTAGCACATGCTGCAGATGCTCATGACCTTGTCGAATCCTTGGTCTTTGGCGCGGATCAGATCGCGCACCGGCGCCAGGATGTGGATCAGGTCGTCGTCGGCTAATGAATAGACGGCGCCGCAGCAGTTCCAGCGTTCCAATTCTTCGAGCTCGACGCCTAACTGAGCCATCGACTGTATCGCCGATTCCTCTAAGTTTCGAGCTTTATTTTTAAGCGTACAGCCTGGATAGTATCCGAGTTTCATGTTTTCGTATTACCGTAGTTTGTTTAATTACTGTGAAAATTGATTTCCTCTATAGTAGGGCAGGCGTCCCCGCCTGCCTTTGGGCAGCGCAATAGGCAGGCAGAGAC
>CAZWOY010000034.1:1037-17221 GCA_964635255.1 uncultured bacterium | reverse complement strand
TGGAGCGTGGGAACGAGCCGGTAATTTGTACACTATTTATTGCACATTGTAATAACTAAAGCGAAGGAGCGCCGGGATGATGCGTCATTATTCAAACTTTTTATCTTACTTGATTATAATGGTTGTTCTCTTATCCTGCGGTTGCACCGATCAGTACAATCCTGTGGATGAAAACCGGGAAGCGGACGTCGCAAGGGAGGTAAACGCAGCTGTAATCGAGCTGAATAATCTGGCTGCGGCTGTAAAATATTTCCGAAGAGATTTTGGCGGCGATCCTGGTTCCGTAAACAGTCTTTATCCTTATCTGGTAAATTTCAGATCGCCACAGTCAGAAAATTTAGATTCACTGTCGAATCTGTATAAAGAAACATCGATCGCGCAAAAATGGTGGGATTTCAGACTTATCAATTCGGGCGATAATAGAATTGAAATCGATTGTATTAGTAATGAAGCTATGTCCGAGAGTTCAGGACATAGAATTTCTTACAATCTTTCAACCGCGCAATACAGCGGTTATGGGTTAGAACTTGTTTATACTCATCTATTTCCTTACTTGCTGGAATACTTTATAGATCCTAAGTTTATTATCTACCCCGGCGCTGAATGCGATCCGGAAAAAATGCGAGAGCATTACAGGATTGTCCGCCAGGTTAATTGGGCTGCTGCGTCGATCGGGGCAATATACAACGGTCTTAAAATGTACCGCCAGGATTGCGGCGAGGAACCTCCGGATCCTGATGAGCTTGAGGAATTGGAATACTTGGAAACATCCCCGCCTGTGAAGCTTTGGTGGAATTTCGCCGTAACTTGGAATGCAGATTCGCCTCCGAATACGAGATGGACGGCAATTCACGCCGTTAGCTCGGAAATGATGGCGGGCGGCGCAGGCGATACGTTAACCTTCGATTTGCAAACCGGCGAATTCGGCGGGGCGTGGCATAAGTATTTATCGCCGGCAATGGAAGCCAAGATTTGGGATATTCCTATCTTTATAAAATATGTAAAAGGAGCTCGCGAAAAGGGCTGATTATTTCGTAAACAGTCCTTTTCATTGCTTTAAAACTTGACGTCAGAACTGCACCAAAATACACTAATTATTTGTTCATATACAGAAAGTAAAATCTTACTCGGAGGTGGAGTTACTAAGAAGCGCATAAAATAGTTGCCGTTGCGGCGGCTTGGAAGAATGCATAATTTGACCGTAAAGGCGCGAAGATTCAAAGAGCATTGATAGTCTTCTCGCTTTTGTTTTTTTAGATTCTTGATTATTGTGAAAAACAAATTGTGAATTATTATTACGTGCAGGAAAACAGTGTCATTGCGAGTCTGCCTTTAGCAGACTAAGCAATCTCCAGACGTCTTGATATTGTTTAGAATTCCTAATCCAGCGGATTTCGTGAGATGACAACTATTTTATGCACATAGTAGTAATGTCATGATAATGCTGGAGATTGCTTAGCCGGCTCAATGCCGGCTCGCAATGACACTCATGAAAACACGCATTCTCGTACAGCCTGCTTCGAGGGAATGACCAAGATCGGGCATTTTACAGGTGATTAAAGGATGAAAAATTAAGAAATAATTAACCATTTTTTCGCAGAAGGTTATCGATAAATGTTCACACTCTTTGAATATACCTAAAAATTACCTTATAATAGTATTTGTTTTGCAGTTACACACTTTGCGCTGATTCAGAAAACTCAGTTCTGCAATAAGATCGGAAAAAGCAGAGGAATTCTTGGAAACTTCCAGTTTAATGGCAATTTGCATTACCGCTTTTGTGTCGGTTTTTGTCCTTTTGACGGTTCTTGCGGGAGTTATGAGGTTGATAACCAGCATATTCCCTCAGGTTGCGAAGGCATTTTCCGAAGAGCATGCAGCCGCCATCACGACCACCATTCAAACATTGATACCCGGATCAAAAGTAACCCGCATCGAGGAGATTAAATAAATGATATTCACCGAAAATAAAAAGACCGTGCGCGTAATGTTTACCCCCTTTCGCGACGGTCTTCAGAGCATGTTCGGGGGTAAAACCAGAATTACTGACATCCTGCCGGCTATCGAAGCCTCCGCAAGAGCCGGAATAAAACATTACGAATTCGGCGGCGGAGCCCGCTACCAGGCGCCCTATTTCTACTGCGGCGAGGATCCATTCGAGACTATGCAGAAGATCAGAGACGCAGTCGGACCTGAACCGGATCTCCAGATCCTCACCAGATCGATCAGCGGCGTTACACTTACAACTCAGAATATTGAAGCTTTAACACTACAGGCAAAACTCCATAGACAATACGGCACGACCTGGGACAGGAATTTCGACTTTATGAACGACGTCGATCTGCTGGTCAAAACCGGACAGCCAATCGTCGATTCAGGGATGCACCATCAAGTTTGCGTGGCGCTGATGGGACTGCCGTTCGAATCGAAAGACGCGCACACCCCTGAGTTTTACATAGGGATTGCTAAGAAAATAGTTGAGAGCGGCGTACATTTCGACTCATTGTGCATGAAAGACGCAAGCGGCACCACGACGCCAAGCGTCGTTTATGAAACCGCAAAAGGCATTAAGAAAATCCTGCCGCCCGAAGTTCCGCTTTGGTCGCACACGCATGATACGGCTTCGACCGCCGTCGCCTGCTATTTGGCGGCTGTCGAAGGCGGCGCCGACGGCGTCGATCTTTCGGTCAGACCGCTTGCCAGCGGCACGGTGCAGCCCGACGTTAGATCTATGGCGCATGCATTGAAGCACACCGGCTACTCGCTGGACGTCGATCATACCAAGATGGGTGAGATCGAAGAAATTCTTCGGGAAGGACTTACGGATTACAATTTCAATCCCGTAGTAACTTCCGCCGACGCCAGAGTCGTCGGATTTCCCATGCCGGGCGGAGCTATCGGTCCCAACGTTCACATGATGGTTAAAGCCGGCATTCTTGACCGCTACGGCGACGTACTTGCCGAATTCCCGGTGGTCGTTCAGGCGGGAGGCGCCTGGACGAGCGTTACGCCGGGCAGCCAGCAGTATTGGCTGCAGGCGTTTAACAACGTGCTGTACGGAAGATGGAAGAAAATTGAGCCGGGATACGGCAAATCCGTATTGGGATACTTTGGCAAGACTCCGCTGCCTTCCGATCCCGAAGTGGTTAAGATAGCGTCAGAACAGCTTGATCTGCCCGTTTTGGAAACGGATCCGCTGGCTAAAGCGCCGAACATTCTCCCGCAGGCGAAAAAAGAACTCGAAGAACGCGGACTTCCCACCGATGAAAAATCGATTTTCTTGGTCGCCGCCGCAATGGTTCCGGGTAAGAATATCGAACTGAACGAAGGCGTCCGGCTTCTCAAAGGCAAGCCTAAAATCGATCTGCCGCTCAAGAAAAAAGAAGAGCCCAAGCCGAAAGCTGAACCTGCCGCCGCGCCCGCTCCGGCTCCAGCGCCGCCTCCGCAGCCTATGCCGGTTCTAAAGCCCGGTCCGGTAACTTCCGTTTGTTCGGTCGAGGGCGATGGCATAGCCAAACGCTATCGAGTTACAGTTGAAATTCCACAGGATGCGTTTACAACCGGAAATCCTCAACCGGCGGCAGCCGCGCCACAGACTGCAGTTGCACCAGCCGTTCCCACTAATAATGCAGTTGCGGTCTATTCGCCATTTGAAGGCGACGCTCCAGTCGTCGAATTAAAAGTTAAGAAAGGCGATTTGGTGACCAAGGGACAAACTCTTGGAGCCGTCGAAGCGATGAAGACAAACCACTCGGTTATCGCTCCGGTAGATGGCGCCGTACAGGAAATTAAGGTTGAAATTGGCGACGACGTCGATAAAAGCAAGCCGATCATGACTATCATACCCAAGGAGTAGTCGATGGAGCTGATAGGTACGCTGCTTGAATCTTCCGGTTTTGCGCACATCCACTGGACGAATATCGTCATGTTCGTGATTGGCGGGGTCTTGATCTACCTCGCCATCACTAAGGAATTCGAACCGCTGCTGCTGATCCCGATCGGCTTCGGCGCGATCTTAGCCAACCTGCCGCTGGCGCACATGGCAGCCGGTATGGGCGTTGAGGAAGGCTTGCTGCAGTTTGTATATAAGCACGGCATTAAAACGGAATTCCTGCCGCCGGTGATTTTTATGGGCGTAGGAGTGCTGACCGATTTCAGACCGTTGCTGTCGCGTCCTTTTACCTTCCTGTTAGGAGCGGCGGCGCAATTGGGCATCTTTATTGCAGCTTTAGGCGCATTTTATTTAGCCGGATTCGATATCAAGGAGGCGGCTTCCATCGGCATCATCGGCGGAGCCGACGGACCGACCTCGATCTTCCTGACGATTCAGCTTGCGCCTCATCTTTTGGGAGCAGTGGCGGTTTCAGCCTATAGCTACATGTCGCTCGTTCCGATCATCCAGCCCCCGATCATCCGCCTGCTCACCAGCCGTTCGGAGCGCGCGATCAATATGCCGGTGGCCAAGCCGATCTCAAAGACCGCCGTAATCCTGTTTCCGATCATCGCCGGATCCGTCGCAATTTTAGGCATTCCGAGCAGCGCCCCGCTGTTAGGCATGCTGATGTTCGGCAACCTCATTAGAGAATGCGGCGTCACCGAGCGCCTCAAAAAGACGGCGGGCGGTTCGCTGGTCGATATCGTAACCATATTTTTAGGCATAGCCGTTGGAGCCACAATGGCGGCGGCGAATTTCCTCAGGATTGAAACGCTGTTGATCCTCGTCCTTGGCGCGGTAGCTTTCTGTTTTTCAACCGCAGGCGGCGTTATTTTCGCCAAGATTATCAATCTGTTCCTGACTAAAGACAAAAAGATCAATCCCTGCATCGGCGCAGCCGGCGTGTCCGCCGTACCCATGGCGGCCCGCGTAGTCCAGCGCCTTGTATCCGAAGAAACCGACGGCAAGGTCAACCCGCTGATGGCGGCGATGGGACCGAATGTCGCGGGCGTGATCGGATCCGCGGTGGCGGCGGGGGTGTTTTTGCAGTTGTTGAAGTGAGGAGAACAATTATATGTCATAATTCGGATCCGAACAAACATTTTGAACAATTAAGATACTGATTAACTTGTACTTGGAGAAACCACTTGACAATATCCGAATTTAATATTATATTGATTTGTCATTTTTCAAATTCTGAGGAAAATGCAAACTACATCTCCACAAAAATTTCTTGAGGAAGTATATACTTCGCTGGACTTCAAAAGCGGAGACTTGCTCGACGCCGCCAATGATCCAACGGAAATGGATCCCGCTAATGAGAGTTGGGAAGAGGACTGGTTAGAAAAGGGCGAGTGGCTGTCCGCGGCTAAAAGGGCGGGGGCGGAAAAAGTATTCTTCATACAAAATAATCCTGTTATCATTTTTGCTCAGAACCCGGATATTAACGATAGTGACAATCGATTTGAATTAATCCGTAAAATTTGGTGTTTAGCGCGTCCGCAGTTGCTTTTTCTTGCCGAACCCGGTCTTCTCTCAGTTCATGACCTTACACACCGACCACCGAAAAAAGATTTCAAAGAATATCGTCCCCTCGTCGAAGATATAAAACAGATCGTCGATGTACAGGCTAAGTTGCAGGCATACAATCGAGCTCGAATTGAGCTTGGAACGATCTACGATCAGCAGAAATTTGCATTCGATTACCGCGCCGACCGGGCTCTTATTCGTGATATTAAAACCGTACGCGCTAAATTACTTGAAGAATGCAATAATGTAGGGCTCATTAATTCTCTGATTGGTAAGTCTATATTTATACGTTATCTTGAGGATAGAGGAATTATCAATGATGACTATTTTCTTGAAATATCAAAAATTAATACTGATTGGAGTGATATTATTAAGGAAGCGGTGGATCATAAACAAATCACTGAAGAGGTAATATCAATTTATATCAATTTGCTCAAGGAAACGGACGTCATTATTGAATTATTCAAAAAACTTGAGGATGACTTTAACGGCAATGTCTTTCCTATCGATTACAATCAGTTAAAATCAATACCCAACAATATCCTGGAGACCTTAGGCGATTTCCTTAGCGGGAAAACTGACGAAGACGAAACCAAACAGTTAAAACTGAACTTTTTCGCTTACAAGTTCGATATTATTCCGATTGAATTAATCAGCAATATATACGAGGAATTTTATCAGGGCGATAAAAAGGCCTCAGGTGTTTATTATACAAACAGTTCCTTAGTTGAATTTCTCCTGTCTGATACATTAACGGAAGACGTTCTCACTAACAATCCGCGCATTCTTGATCCCGCCTGCGGATCGGGCGTCTTTTTAGTCGAAGCTTTCCGCCGGATTGTTCGTTATCGATTATGGAAACAGCGAACGCCAAAACTCAGCAGCGATGAATTGAAAGAGATTCTCAGAGATCAAATCTTTGGGATTGATATTGATCCGGAAGCGGCAAAAGTAACGGCATTCAGTTTGTATCTTGCATTTCTCCACTTTCATGAACCGCAGGATATTATGAAGAATGGGAAACTGCCGCTTTTATTGTATGATCCCGAGCATGACTTAAAAGAGATTAAAACTGCCTATTGTAATATTATTAAAAGCAATGCATTTGGTATTGAAAATAGAGTAAAAAACGACGACGTGAGATTAAAATTCCTTGACGAATCATTCGATGTTATTGTTGGGAATCCACCCTGGGGAAGTTACAAGAATAGCGAACCTTATGTAATAGAGGAGATTGAAAACACCCTTAATGAAAGAGCTGTGGGAGATAAAGAATATTCTCAGGCGTTTATCCATTTGACGTTCAAATTATTAAAACCAAAAGGAAAAGCAGGTCTTTTAGTTTCACTTGGGACTATCTTTAAAAGTCAGGAAAAGACCAGACAATTTAGAAATCAATGGTTAAATAATGTCAGTTTATTAAAAGTCGTAAATTTCTTAGTTGTAAGAGATTTATTTTTTTCTTCAAAGGATAGAGATAAAAGCGCCACCAGTCCTTTTATCTCTGTCGTTTATAAAAAAGAAAAACCTGCATTTAATTATAAATTTCAGTATTGGACCTGCAAGGAAACAACATTTATTAACAGAAACAGAATTGTTTTATTGAGTCTGAATGATTTAAAAGTAATAAGGCAAATCGATACAATTAGGAATCCATCATTATGGAAAATTTATATGTGGGGTGGACATTTAGATGAAGCATTAATATTTAGTCTTTCAATGGAGAAAAAATTTAAAGATATATATAGAAATCTATATGACAAAGAACTGGAAGTTCGCTTGGGGTTTATTAAAGGCAATCAAAGTAAGCCAATTTATCATTTACCTGATAGAAAGGTCTTAAAGAAAAGCAATATCGAGAATTATGGACAACTTTGCGAAAACAATTTTACTAAACTGAAAAGCAACCAACTTCTTGAAAGACCAAGAAAAAAAGATATTTACATTGGCGATAGAATCCTGATATCAAGTGGAATTATATCAAGAGATAATCTGAACGGCAGATTAATAACAAGGTATGCAAAAGAAACATTTTTACATAATGATTCATTTTATAGTATTAACATACCAAAGAGTAACAATAACGATATTAATGTAATTTTAGGTATTTTTTGGTCTTCAATTACGCGATATTTTATCTGGATGAATTCCGGTGCATGGATTGGATATCACGATAAAATTTATAAATACTCTATAGAAAGAATACCATTTGCAACAATAAACAATGATAAAGTAAATAAAATATCTGAAATAGTTAATAAGCTAATTTATATAGAAAACCACAACAACCATAGCGCTGTTAAAGATTATGAAAATCAATTAGATAATACTATATTCGATTTATTCGATTTATCCGAAGATGAAATCGACCAGATAAAAGACATGTGCGAGGTTGGACTTGATTTCTTTTATAATGGCATAAGAAGCAAGTATGTCAATCCGGTTACTATAGACGTTAAAGACATTGGCAGAATAGGCGATCTTTCCCATGAGAAAATCATCGGAAATCTATCTTACTATCTTAGACCGTTTTTGGAAATGTGGAACCATTATTACCTGCCTGAGAATGAATTGCACTGGCGCATCATTAGACCGGATGTGCCATTGCTGGCGGTGGTCTTCGAACTTGGGAAAGTTGGAAATCCTTTGCCGCAGACGGCTTTGGATGATAAAGAAGTATGGAATGATTTGCTTGGAGAATTAAACGATAATTATAGCCATCCCTTTGGCAGTAACTCCATTTATATCGACAGCATGGTCAGATTTTTTTCGGATCAAAGGATCGTGATTATAAAACGAAATGAAAAAAGACTTTGGACAAAAACTGCAGCGCGAGAAGACGCCGAAGCAATGTTAGCTATAGCCATTAAAAAGCAACGAGGCGGTTAATTGAATGAAATCAGTTTCAACGATATTAGCATTTGGAAAAAACACGTTACAAATGTCTTGGAGGTATTTGTTTTAAGTTTAGACATGCTAAAATCTAAAAATATGTCTGACGCTGAAGAAGAGGATTTGAATTTTGAATTATATATTATTGCGGAAAAAGAAGTTAACAAAGGCTTGTTAGCGAAAAAAAATAATCAAGGAATTCGTTCTAAAATTGAATTCGAATCTCCTAAGCCAGATTACAAAGAAAAGAACTATCAAAAATGGAAAAGACCGGATTTTACAATAGGATTCCGTGATATGACAACGTTTGATGTGATTGACTTCCACATAGAATGCAAAATAATCAAAACCGGTAGAAACAAAGGCGCAAGCCATTGCCGGGAATATGTTTTAAATGGCGTTAGAAGGTTTGTCACCAAGGATCACAGCTATGGAATAAACGCTGCTGATGGAGCAATGATCGGTTATATTCAATCGATGGAATTTGAAGATATTTTAATCAAAATCAATCATTGCAATTCAAAGAACAATTACAATTCAATCGATCCACCAAGTGTAAAATGGAATGCTGAAAATGTAAATAGACTTACTCAAATCCTTGAAAGAAAAATCGAGAAAAGTCCTTTCAATCTCTATCATTTATGGATCGATCTGCGAAAGTAAAACTAATGCCCCAAAATGCGAAACATTCCAAAGCCCAACGCCTAATCCTCCTCGACCTCGGCAACGTCCTCTTAAACTACCACCCCGCCCGCTTCTCAAACCGCGCGAGCGAACGGAGTCCCAAACCCGCCGCTGCGATCTTCGACCGTTATTGCGTCGGGGATATTAAGGCGGAATTTGAACGAGGGAATGTTGCCGAGAATGAGTTCTTCGCTGAAATGGCTGGGTGGCTGGAATGGGATAAGAGCGATATGGACGAACTGAAATATTTCTGGAAGGACTGCTTTACCTTTACGGAAGGGGCTGCCGGCGCTTTGAAAGAGCTTTACTCCAAACATCCGCTCTGGCTGTTCAGCAACACTAACGTTACGCATTATAATTATTTTTCCAGCGAATTCGACATAATGAAATATTTCGAAAAAGTATTCCTGTCGTTCGAGCTTGGAAAACTGAAGACCGATAAAGGCGCGTTCGACGCCGTTATCCGGGAGTCGAAAACCGGCGCGGATAGAATTCTGTTTTTCGACGACCTCGAAGAAAATGTCAGGTGCGCGCGGGACGCCGGCATTCGAGGATTTGTGTTTAGAAACTGGAAAGAGGCAATGAAAATAATATCGAAAATAGAGGCGGATTAAGAATCCAGCCTCTAAACTGAAACTTGATCTCTAATGCTGCAATCCAAACGGCGGAATCGTATTCCGCTATTCAAATCCAGTCCTTTTTCTTGAAATACAGCAGCATCCCGATTACGGCCAGCAGCATAATTCCCAGCAGCCAGAAATATCCCCAGCGCCACTCGAGCTCCGGCATGTATTTGAAGTTCATCCCGTAGATTCCAGCTAAAAACGTCAAAGGAATAAAAATAGTCGCGACAATCGTCAAAACCTTCATGACGTCGTTGGTTCGTTTGGCAATCGCTGAATTATACGCTTCCACCAAGCCTGAAAGGACGTCCCTGAAATTGTCGATAATATCGACCACCTGCAAAATATGGTCATGGACGTCGCGCAAATAGGGTTCTATTTTATCCGTGATATAGCTGTAATCCTCTTCCAGCAAACTTTTGGCTATCTCGCGCGCCGGCATTGCCGATTTTCTTAAGTGTATAACCGAACGCTTAAGGCTGTAAATTTCCTCTAATGTCGCATCTGAAGGATGTTCGCCCAGTTCGAGTTCTAAGTTTTCGATTTGTTCGCTGTATTTATCAAGAATAATGAAATAATCGTCTATGACGCGGTCTAAAAGAACATAAGTAAAATAGTCCACGCCGTGCCTGCGAATTCTCGATTTTTTGTCGCTCAGACGCTTAAATATCGGCTCAAAGACGCTGCTCCGCCTTTCAAGGAAAGTGATTACTAAATTGTTGAACACGAGAATGCTCATTTGTTCGATGATCGCGCCGTTGTTTTTACTATCGGCGTCGATAAGCTTGGTCACTATGAACAGATAGTCTTCGTAATCTTCTATTTTCTGCCTTTGGTGAACGTTTAGTATGTCTTCCAAAACCAGAGGATGGACGTGAAACAACTCGCCGGCTTTTTCGATAACGCTGATATCGTGCAATCCCGAGATATTAATCCAGGTCATCGTCGGTTTATTTCGATAAGGAATGCATTCCTCGAGGGCTTTAATGTCCCGTATTTCAATCTCGCTGGAATCGTAATCGACCACCGTCATACTAACCCGAGTAGCCTCCGCCGGCTGCAAGCCTGTATATACAAGCGATCCGGGAGCTTGACCGGATTTCTTTGAAAGTCTCGGTAAAAGTCTCAAAATCTTTCCTACTAAACTAAATCTTCGGAGTTCTTCATTCCGTCCAAAATTTCCCTGACCTTTTTCGCGATCGCCACCGGCATAAAAGGTTTTTGTATGTAGGGGACATTTTCATCGAGAACGCCGTTTTCAATGATCTCGTTTTTTGTGTATCCCGACATATACAGCGCCTTAAAATCAGTCCAGATAGTCTTCAGGTTCTCGATAAGCTCAGTCCCGCTGATATTCGGCATTATCACATCGGTAATAACTAAATCGACCGGCTTATCGAGTTTTTTACACAACATATACGCCTCGCCGCCGTTGCGGGCTTCTAATATCTTATAACCCTGGCTTTTCAACGCCCTTGACGCGATCATTCTGACGCTGTCCTCATCTTCAACGATAAGAATCGTCTCATTTCCCTTCAGGTTTTTTCTGTCTTCAAGTTTTACTTCATCCAATGGCGCTTTCATTTCAACGGCGGGCAGAAGTATCTCAAATGTAGTTCCCTTGCCCGGCTCGCTATCGACATAAATATATCCTTTACTCTGTTTGATTATGCCGTAAACCGTGGAAAGTCCTAAACCGGTGCCTTTTCCTACAGCCTTGGTGGTGAAAAACGGATCGAAAATCTTGGATAATACAGCGTCATCCATGCCTATGCCGGTATCGGCGATTTCCAGCTTAATATATTTGCCTCTGGTAATTCCATGGCGCTTTTTTAATTCGACGTCTTCTTCTGAAAGATTACAGGTGGAAATGCGAAACTCGCCGCTTTCCGGCATTGCATCGCGCGCATTAATCGCCAAATTGATGATTACTTGTTCAATCTGCCCCGGATCGACGAAAACGCTCCACAGATTTTCCTGCAGTTTGGTTGTGAGATGAATATCCTCGCCAATCAGCCTGACCAGCATCTTGTTCAAATTTAGTAAGACTTTATTAATATCCAGAACTTTTGGCTGTAGAGTTTGCTTACGGCTGAAAGCCAATAACTGTCTGGTCAAATCCGCCGCCTTGTTGCCGGAAGCTAAGATCTGCTTTAAGTCCTCATTGAGCGGATCGCGAGAATCTACCGAAGAAAGCGCTAATTCCGCATTACCGCAGATAACCGTAAGCCGGTTGTTAAAATCATGAGCGACGCCTCCCGCAAGTCTGCCGATCAATTCCATTTTTTGCGCCTGCTGCAATTGAGCCTCAAGCTTGCGTTGTTCCGACAGGTCGCGCATCACGGCTTGAACGGCGGGTTTTCCTTCAAAGATAATGCCGTTGCCAAGCGTTTCGACCTCAAACTCGGTTCCATTCTTCTGTTTTGCGAAGAAAATGTAATGAGATACGCTGCGCTGTCCGGTCTCGCGGCTCTCGACTTCTTCTTTTACTAAATCCCAGCTCCGCGGATGAACCATTTCCTTAACCGGAGTACCAATCGCTTCCTCAGGATTTTCAAATCCGAACATATCGCAGAAACGCTGATTACAGAATTTCAGGATTTTATCCTGTGTGATACTGATCCCTTCGAGACTGTTATCGATTACGGTCTTGTATTTACGCTCGCTTTCGATCAGGGCTTGTTCCGCTTTTTTTACTTCAGTCATATCCTGAACGTTAAACACAAAGTACTGAACGCTGCCGGCAATGTCTTTTACGGCTGTAATATCGTTAAAGACCGGGAAAACAGCGCCGTCTTTTCTGATGTGCTGGAACTCGAAGGTGTGATGTCCCTTTCTTTTGGCTCGCTCGATAAATTCCGGAAATTGTTTTCTAGTCTTTTGATTCAATAGAATTTCGATCGATTCTTTTAACAGTTCGTCTTCGGTATATCCATGCATTTTTGCGAACGCCGGATTCAGCAATTCGAGGATATTTCCTTCCGGAGCGATTATCGCGACGCCCCATTCGGCATAGGCGAATGCTTTCGACCATCTTTTCGCTTCAGCTTCTATTTTCTTTGTCTCGGTAATATCCTGAACGATGCCGCCGACGCCCACTATTTCATCATCCGATCCGAAAAGCGGGAAATACTGCGTAATGTAATGAATAAGGCGACCGTTTCGGTTGTTAAAACTGGATTCAAAAGTAATAGGCCGCTTTGCTCGCAGTATATTTCGCAGAACCTCATTCTGTTCATTTACAAATTTCGAATCCTCGATAACCTCGCCAAGCGTTTTATCTACGTGTTTTTCTGCAGCAAATCCGTTCAGCTCCGCTAAAGGTTCATTGACGGCGACATATCTTATCGGGACGCTTGTATCCCAGATAAATACGCCCAATTGAGAATCCTCGAAGAAAGCCCGGAATCGCTCTTCGCTTAGTCGAAGAGCTTCCTCCGCTTTTTTCTGTTCCGTAATGTCTTGAACCGTGCCTAAGGTCCAGTAAGGGTCGCCATATTCATTTAAATAGATTTTACATCTTTCCCTAACGGTTTTTTGCTCTCCGGAGGGTGTAACTATTCGATGCATTACATCATAAGTGTTCTTGCGCTTGATGGCTTGTTCAAATGAATTTCTAACTATATTCCTGTCTTCAGGATGAACCAAATTCAGAAAACCCTCACGGGTAACTTTAAATGTTGCTTCAGAAACGCCAAATATCCGATATACCTCTTCCGACCAGATTAATTCATCGGTTTTTAAATCCAGATTCCAATGCCCGATATGGGCGATTTCCTGCGCTTCCTTCAGGCGGGCTTCGCTTTCTTTTATCGCTTCTTCCGCTTGTTTGCGTTCCGTTATATCTCTGAATATTCCCCACATGCCGGTGGGTTTGCCTGCTTCGTTATTAACTAAAAATACACTTAGTTCAACCGGAAAAACTGTTCCATCCTTTCGGATATACTCCTTTTCGAACAGACCTGAGTAGCCCTCTTTCTTGATCCTGTTATGAATTATCTCGGATTCGAATTTGTGCCATTTTTTGGGTGTAATTTTCTTAAAATCTATTTGCCGAAGTTCCTGAATCGAATATCCGGTCATGCGTTCATAGGCTGGGTTGCAATCCAGAAAACGCCCGTCCAAGTCGGTCGAGCAAATTCCGTCCAGGGAGCTTTCAAACAACTGCCGGTATTTCTGTTCCGAAGCAACCAGCGCTTTTTCCGCTTGTTTTCGTTCGGTTACATCGCGCATTATTCCCAATACAGCCGGATCGCCTTTTATGCCTAATGAAACTGTCGTCACCTCAATGTCGATTAAATCGCCGTTTTTCCGGATCACTTTAACGTCGTATTGATCCGGCAGGTCTGTGCCTTCCAGCCTGCCCTGGTAGCGATGTTCGAAAAATTCGTGGGTTTCTGGCGGAACAAGAACATTATAATCGAAATCCGGCGAAGTGAGTTCCTCGAATGAATACCCGGTCAATTCGCAGAAACGTGGATTAACATACTCATATCGCCTCCCGCGCAGCAAATAAATTGCATCGTTGGCATTCTCAACAAGGTTTCGATATTTTGCTTCGCTTTCGGTTAGGGCTTTCTCGGCTATTTTTCGATCTGTAATATCCACTATCACCCCGGTCATATAATGATTGCCATCTTCCGTTCGGATGCAGAGCATGCGATCTTCCAGCCAGAGGTAATTGCCGTTTTTATGCCTGAATCGGAATTGGAGAGTTAGAACGCCGGACGCTCCCTTTTTATGCCATTCTTTAATTTTCCCGTCAAGAATCGGATTATCCTCAGGATGGATCAGATTTGGGAATGATTTCCTGTTTTTGACGAGTTCCTTTGCTGTATAGCCAGTAAGTTCGAAAATATTTTCTGAGATAAATTCTCTGTTCCCGCCGGTTTCGTAAAGTACGATATCCGGCAGGTTATTAAATATTGTCGTTAATCTCAATTGAGTTGTGCGCAATTCTTCTTCTGCCTTTTTGCGCTCGGTTATATCGGCGGCCGCTCCAACGATAGCAATGGTTTTGCCATTCTCTACCACCGGAGCTTCACGGATCTCGAGGCGGACTTTTTTGCCGTTTTTATGTTTTAATTCCAGTTCATAAGGCGGCTGTTTCCGGCATGTTTCTATTGCGGCAATAGTTTTTTTAAGACCTGCTTCATTTATTGGATTGTCTGTGGTTAGGTCAGTCCACTTTACTAATGCTACTTCCTGAGAATAGCCTAATATCTCTTCTACCTGCGGACTTAAATAGGTCAATCTGTGATCGGGAGTATGCGAATAAAACAGGTTGGTGCTGTGCTCGACAATGCTGCGCAGTTTGGCTTCATTTTCACGCAGCGCTTGCTCCGCTTGTCTGCGTTCAGATATATCGCGCGCCACTCCTAAGACCTCAACCGGATTGCCGTCTTCGCCAAAGATAAAACTGGCGTGAGCTTCTATGGGAATTATACCGCCATTTTTTTGGACGGCTTCAAGCTCGAGAATGGCATTATTTCTATCGTCAATTGCGAGCGTTTTGCGAAGTTTTTCCAGTTGGAGTTTATAAGATGCGGCAGTAAGCACATCCGCAGCTTTCATTTTATAAATCTCATTGGCAGTATAGCCTAAAATTTTTTCAACCGATGGACTTACATAGGTATATTGTTCGCTCTTAATATTCAGTTTATAAATGATATCCGCGGAATTTTCAGCGAGAATCCTATATTGCGCTCTGCTTTCCTGCAGGGCTTTTTCGGTTTCCTTTTGTTCCGTTATATCAATGAAGAACGTATGCGTCGCCGGCGAGCCCTGATAATCAATTAGAGCGCTGTAAGACGCTAAGACTCGAACGGAACCATCTTTTTTAATTATCTTATATTCACTGCGCGGCGCGAACTTTTCACCTGCGATTCTCTTTTTAAAATTGGTAAAAAAGGCCTCTCTATTCTCCGGATGTATTAACCCCGCTAATTGTTCGGGCGAAGCTTTCAGCAGCTCTTCAGGAGCGTATCCGGTAATTTCCTCCATCGTTCTGTTTGCGAAGCTCAGTCTAACCGGCGAATCCTGAGCGATAACCACACCCTGAAGAGATTTTTCCACTAAAGTGCGATATTTCGCTTCATTTTCGCGAATTTTATTCTCCCAGTCTATTCGCTCTGAAATATCGATGATAATTCCTCTCATGCCGGCAGGTTTGGCATTCTGCATAATTACGTTAGAAGAAACAAGCGCCGGAAAAACGCTTCCGTCCTTTCTTAACGCCAAATATTGATTCGAGTTGGTTTTATCGCCGCCAAATACTTTGTTGATATTCTTTTCCGCTCTTTTTCTGTCCTTTGGGTGGATAAATTGCAGCGCATACAGTTCTTTTCCCATATCTTCTTTGGAATAGCCAAACATCTCGAAAGCTCTTTCGTTGACGAAAGTTATTTTTCCATTTATATCCGCCTCAAAAACCGTCTGTGGCAGCCGGTTTGCAAGGTCGCGGAATCTCTCGGTCGCCTTAGTGTGAAGTTCTTCCGTTTCGCGTCTTTCGCTTATATCGC
>CAZWOY010000034.1:0-1027 GCA_964635255.1 uncultured bacterium | reverse complement strand
GGGATGAACAGAGCATTTGACAAGGCTTTCCGTTATCATCTCTGATCAAGTGCGTTTTAGTCTCAATCCATTTTACGCTGCCATCCTTGCATATACACCGCCATTCCGCTTTGGAATCTTCGCCTCGCTGCAGTCTTTTTTTTATGCCTTGAGAGATTCTCTCAATATCATCCGGATGAATATTTTCAAACAGTGTCTTGCCAATCAGGTCCTTATCCGTCCAGCCGGCGCATTTTTCAGTGGACGGACTAACATATAGAAATGCGCCGTCCAGATCATGGAGGCTTACCATATCAGTTATCGAATCGGCGAGCATTCGGTATCGGGACTCGCTCCGTCTCAACTCCTCGATGTTTCTTTTCTTTTCGGTTATATCGTTCAATACGCTTAAATGAATATTGTCATCAATTCGAACCGCGTTGTATTCCGCAATTCTTTCTTCGCCATCAGCCCTTACAAAATCGAACTCGCCGGTTTCCTTGCCGGATTTTATGTATTCCGCATACCTCGCTTTCGCCGGTGGTTCGGTTACTGTTGTCAAATCGGAGATATTCATCGAGATAAGCTTTTCTCTCGAATAACCGAACATCTCGGCCGCCGCCCGGTTTGCATCGATAAAATTGCCCTGTTCATCTGCCACAACAATTGCGTTCAGGCTGTTTTCAAACAGCATTTTATAGAGTAAATTCCCTTTATCGCTCTTTTTAGAGTTGGCGTTTTTTTTGACTTCTTCGCGCCGGTTCTCTTGGTTTTTTTTCAGATTACTCATTGCAAATCCTTTTAGACAGGTCCTTAAAAATGAACTGAATTTTTTCAAATTGAAGCTCAAAAAACGGTTCGGTTCTGAAAGATTAAAAGTGAAGATAAATTTTGGAGCTTCCTAATGCAAGCAATATTGGCTGATTTAGCTTAACGCTTGTTTTTTGAATATTTTGTTTAATTGGAGAGCATAACCTTAGTTCGTCAAATTCTAATATTACTAAGTGCAGTAAAAAGTGTCATTGCGAGTCTGCCTTTAGCAGACTAA
>CAZWOY010000033.1:8149-17412 GCA_964635255.1 uncultured bacterium | reverse complement strand
GTCTGCTAAAGGCAGACTCGCAATGACACTTTTTCATGCACGTAGTAATAATTGATCGATTGCCTTAGATTTATGAGAATCCTAATAATATATAGAACGAAACGCCCATGTTTGCTTTAAAAAAGTTACAAATATATCAAAAAGCCGTAAAACCTAAGATGAAAGTATTTAAAATGCTTGACTGTTCAAGATGAGCCTATTATATTTCTTTACTCTATATGGAATTTAAACTTTCAAAACTAAAAACTGGGATAAATCGATGGGAAGAAACATTCGATCCTGTCGATTTAGAATTGAATCCCAGAGAATTTCCGCATAAATCAACCGTTAATTTTACAGTAGAAAAGCTAATAGGTAAAATTAACGTCAAAGTTGATGTAGAAACGTCCGGAAATTTTATTTGTGATCGATGCGCCGAGGAATTCGAGTTGAAAATCAATGGCAATTGTTCGGTGCGCTACATAAAAAGAGATTCTCCATTCCCGGATGAATGTCCGGGCGATGAGTTGAGAAGTTATGCGGAAGGGCAGGATTTCATTGAAGTGACGAATGAGGTCAGAGATGCATTACTGCTTTTTTTGCCGATGAAATTTTTATGTTCTGAAGATTGCAAAGGCATCTGCCCCAAATGCGGCGCCAATCTTAATTTGGAAAAATGCAAATGTTCAATTGACGGCGTTGAAAGCGAAGGTTAGACGGCGCTGGTTCAATCGAGCGCATTGTTTTGTTTGAAACAACAGTTTAAGGAT
This sequence comes from uncultured bacterium, assembly GCA_964635255.1. Taxonomy (GTDB): domain Bacteria; phylum Electryoneota; class AABM5-125-24; order Hatepunaeales; family Hatepunaeaceae; genus CAZWOY01. The sequence goes on along the minus strand of CAZWOY010000033.1, from coordinate 16,663 downwards.
AAAAAAAATGCCTGTACCAAAACGAAAAACATCGAAGATGAGGAGGGACGCCCGGCGAAGCCACCATCGGGTGAGGCCGCCGGAACTGACGGAGTGTCCTAACTGCCATAAACAAAAACCGCCGCACATCGTTTGTCCGGAGTGCGGTTTTTATAAAGGCAGGCAGATAATTCAGCCTAATGAAGAGTAGCTGAATCATTACATTTACAACTTGTGATGATGTTGAACTCCCAATATGAAGATTGTAATCGACGCTTTCGGTGGTGATGAAGCGCCATTGCCCGTGATTAAAGGCGCTTCTTTGGCTTTAGAGCAATGCGAAGCTCAGGGTATTTCCAATCTTTCAATAACATTTGCGGGCCATAGAAGAGTTTTGGAACAGTATGCCGATTTGACGAACAATCGTAGTTTCAGGTTCCTTGATACCCCTTCTGTGGCGGTTTCACCGGACAACGAAGGAATTGAGCTTGGCGATGATCCGCATTCGCCGATAAGAATTGCCCTAAATCGCCACGCTCGCAAAGAATTCGACGCCGTTGTATCAGCAGGTTCAACCGGAGCTCAGGTTATTGCATCGATTCTTGAGTTGGGCAAATGCCGGGGCATTACGAGACCTGCGGTTGGTTCTGTGCTGCCGACCCAAAAGGGATTGTCTTTTATTCTCGACGTTGGCGCCAGCCTGGTTGCTTCCTCGCACCACCTCGTACAATTTGCGGCAATGGGACTTGTTTATGCGAAGGAAATGCTCGGATTAGAAAAACCGGCTATTGGGGTTCTGAATGTTGGCGAGGAAAACTCTGTCGGCGATCGAACCGCTATAGAGGCGCATTCCCTTCTAAGCGAGACCGGTTTGAATTACTGCGGATTCATTGAAGGGCGGGATATTCCAAAAGGTAAAGCGGATGTAATAGTTACAAACGGTTTTATCGGCAATATATTGTTGAAATATACTGAAGGACTGCCCGCATTAATTAATAGTCTCTTACCGGAATCTGCAGCGGATGTGAAGCGAGATATCTTCAGCAGATTCGACTATCAGTCCTTCGGCGGCGAACCGTTGCTTGGCGTAAAGGGAGTTTCGATCATCTGCCACGGGTCTTCATCGGAGCGCGCAATCGCTTCGGGGATAATGCGCGCCATTAAAGTGGCGAAGTCAGGATTGCATGAGAAAATCGAGTCTTTTCTTGTGGAGCGTTTTGATAGTTATTTTAGCCGATTCAAGTACTTACGGTCGTTTAAACGACCATTCAGGGTAAGTTGGGGGAGCGCTAAAAAACGTTCCTAAAATAGTAAATATAATTTGAAATAAAACCTTTCGAACGGAGGAAACAAATGGCATCTTACGAAGATCGTGTTCGGGAAATCATTGTTGAACAGTTAGGCGTCGATGCAAGCGCCGTTACGCCGGAAGCATCGTTTGTCGAAGATCTTGGCGCCGATTCGCTGGATACTGTAGAGCTGGTTATGGCTTTTGAGGATGAATTCGACCTCGAAATCCCGGACGAAGATGCTGAAAAACTCACTACCGTGGGTAATGCATTGGAATATCTTAAAACTAAGCTGCCCGAAGGGAGCGAGTAAATCGTGCCACTTGAGCCGATTATACCAAGAAGAGTTGTTGTTACCGGTATTGGAGTTATCACTCCTGTCGGTAACAACAAAGTTGATTTCTGGCAAAATCTGATCCATGGCGTCGGTGGAATTGGCAGGATTACAAAGATCGATCCGTCAAATTTTACTTCGCAAATTGCTGGTGAAATCAAAGATTTCGATCCAGCAAACTACATCGATAAAAAGGAAGCCCGGCGGATGGATCCATTTTGTCAATTTGCGGTATCCGCAAGCATTCAGGCAATTGAGGATTCAGGAATAGATTTTGACAGATGCGACCGCGATCGAGCCGGCGTTATCATCGGTTCCGGCATCGGCGGCATGTACGTTTACGAGGACCAGCATGACGCTTACTTAAAAAAGGGTCCCAAACGCATTTCTCCCTTTTTTATACCGATGCTTATAGCCGATATTGCCGCCGGTCATATTTCGATTAACTACAATCTGCGCGGGCCCAATTACGCTACGACTTCCGCCTGCGCAACGTCAGCTCACGCTCTCGGCTGTGCGGTGAAAGCAATCCGCTATGGAGACGCTGACATAATTGTTTCCGGCGGGGCAGAAGCTCCTATCACGGCGATGGGCTTGGGCGGTTTCTGTTCTATGAAAGCGCTTTCAACGCGCAATGATCAGCCTGAAATAGCCTGCCGTCCGTTCGATAACGAACGGGATGGATTCATAATGGCTGAGGGCGCTGGAATACTGTTGTTGGAAGAATTTGAGCATGCTCAGGCGAGGAATGCTCATATTTACGCGGAAATAGCCGGATCGGGATTTACTGCGGACGCCCATCATATTACCGCACCGATTGAAGATGGCGGCGGAGCGGCGAATTCTATCGCCGCCGCCCTGAAAGACGCGGGAATACAGCCCGGAGACGTCGAATACATAAACGCGCACGGCACTTCTACGCCTTTAAACGATAAATCCGAAACGAGTGCGATTAAAAAGATTTTCGGACAACGAGCTTACGATATACCTATCAGTTCGACGAAATCCATGCATGGTCACATGTTAGGAGCCGGCGGAGCCGTGGAGGCGATTGCGACCATTCTATCAATTGAAAACGGCGTTATTCCGCCTACCATCAATTATGAATTTCCCGATCCCGATTGCGATTTGGATTATACTGCGAACCATGCAGTTGATAAAGAAATCAGCGTCGCCATATCCAACAGTTTTGGATTTGGCGGTCATAATGCTACGTTGGCGCTAAAACGATTTTCATAACGTATAGTATAGCAAAAAAAGGGATTTCCGCATTATTTAAAAAGCCGCCGGAGTGTAAAATTCCGATAAAAAAGGCTGAGGAAATCCTTGGCTACAAATTCCGCAATCCTTTGCTGCTCCAGCAGGCTTTTACACACAGGTCTTTCCTGCAGGAAACCGGCGAAAACCGAAATCACGCCAATGAACAGATGGAATTGCTGGGCGACGCCGTACTCGATCTGGTCATAATCGATTATTTATATCATAACTTTCCGGAGAAAAAAGAAGGCGAGCTTAGCAAATGGAAATCGTTGATCGTCAGCGGGAAAACGCTGCATAAGATTGCCGACCGTTTAGGATTGGGAGAATTTGTACTGCTCAGTGAAAACGAAAATCGTAACGGCGGACGCAGAAAACTATCGATTCTCGAAGATACATTCGAAGCTGTAATTGCGGCGATTTATCTCGACGGAGGGCAGAAAGCCGCCAGAAAATTTATTATGCGCAACGTTATCCCATATATCGATATTATTGTTGCAAACAAAGTCGATCTGAATTATAAGAGTCAATTGCTCGAATTTGCCCAAGCGCGCAACTGGGCGCCGCCGGTTTATCGAGTTATCAGTGAATATGGACCCGACCATGCGAAAAAGTTTGAGATAGAGGTTTGCATTAAAGGAATGCCTTATGGCGTCGGGAAGGGAGCGAGTAAGAAAAACGCACAGCAGCAGGCGGCAAAAGCGACGCTTGAAATGCTGAAAAACGGGGGAAACAATAGCAAATAAGTCATTTGGAGGATAAATGGACTATTTTCTCACTGATTCACAAATAGAACTGCGCGATTTGGCAAAAAGGATCGCCCGTGAAAAAGTTAAGCCTGTTCGCGCCAAGCACGACCGTGAAGGTTCTTTCCCATGGGATATGGTCGAAGAGTTTGCAAAAGCCGGTTTATTTGGCGTTTACCTGCCGGAAGAATATGGGGGGACAAATGGCGGCGTTCTTGAGTTGTGTATCGTAACGGAAGAACTGTCGAGAATCTGCGGCGGTATTTCTTTGGCGGTCGCCGCGACGGCGTTAGGCACATTCCCGATTCTACTGAGCGGCAATGATGAGCAGAAGGAACGGTATTTGCCGATTTTAGCCAATGGCGAATCACTCGCCGGTTTTTGCCTGACTGAACCTAATGCAGGCAGCGACGCCGGCAGTATTCAAACTCGAGCGGAGCTTAAAGGCGACAAGTATATACTGAATGGCGTCAAACATTTCATTACCAATGGATCCGCCGCAAAAATCTACACGGTTATAGCATCAACGAATCCATCTCGCGGCAGCCGAGGAGCTTCAGCGTTTATCGTTGAGGAGGGTTTTCCGGGAATGCGCTATGGTAAGATTGAAGATAAACTTGGAATAAGAGCTTCGAAAACCAGTGAAGTTATTTTTGAAGATTGTGAGGTTCCTGTCGAAAACCGCTTAGGACGCGAAGGCGAAGGTTTTAAAGTTGCGATGCAAACTCTCGACCGGAGTCGTCCGGGGGTAGCCTCTCAAGCGCTGGGAATCGCGCAGGGAGCTTTGGATTTGGCTGCAGAATATGCAGGCAAGCGCATTCAGTTTGGGCAATCCATAGCTTCCTTTCAGGGAATTCAATTTATGTTAGCCGATATGGCGACTCAGGTCGAAGCGTCTCGCGCGTTGATATATTCTTTAGCTAAAATGATCGATTCAGGAGCTAAGAAGATTTCCAAAGAATCCGCCATGTGCAAGGTTTACGCCAGCGACGTCGCAATGAAAGTGACCACCGACGCAGTTCAGATTTTCGGCGGCTACGGTTATATGCGCGACTACCCCATTGAAAAGTTTATGCGCGACGCCAAGATTACGCAGATTTACGAGGGAACCAATCAGATCCAGAGGTCGGTAATTGCGCGGAATTTGATTAAGGAATACGCGTAAAACAATACATCTGAATCGACCTTTCGCCCCTTTTTAAGGGGTTGGGGGATCTTTTTAAGTGGCCAGGATTCTCCCCCTTTATAAGGGGGCAGGGGGGATCTTTCTTGAGGGGGCAGAGGGGATCCTTAACAAAGCAAAAACGCCGGAATTTACCGGCGTTTTTGCTTTGTGCTATGATGCAGTTTCGTTCTCAGTTTGCAGGCATTAAATCCCGCCAAAATAATTAGACATCCCAATCGAAAAGCCATGCGCGCCTTCAAACATCCCGCGATACCACGACATACCAATATCCATCTGCCAGAATGGCGTTCTTACGCCGAATCCGAATGCAAATTCGTATTTTTCAATTCCTCCTAAACCCAATCCAAACCTGAGCGGTACGCCGGTTAAATATTTCAGCTCGGTTCCCAGCGATATTTTGGGCGTTTTATTATGGGCAGGACTGTCGTTTAAGCCTTGATACCAACTGAAAAACAGATCTACTTTTTCTCGTAGAAATGACTTTTCAGCAGATAGCAGCATATACTTCGGGAGCGCGGTAGAAAAATCGCCGGCGTCGTAAGTGGTATCCGTATCCGAAAAGAAGTTTTTCCAGTATTCATCGTCAGTTAAAGAATCGATATCGACCGATTCTTTGCTTTCAAATTGAATCGATTGTATTTCCGCATCCGTCCAGTTTATAACCCCCACCAGGTTGCCAAATGTCACCCCGCCGTAAATGTCATAAGGTTCAAACCTTCCGGCTGCCGCCAAATCCAGTCCTACGCCGTCGCCGCGGAGTGAATTCAGGACTTGATATTCGCCATGAGCGTCGTATTTGCCCTTAACCGTTAATGTATCTAAGACAATTTCTAAATACCCGACGTGTTTGTCCAGTGAAGAATATGCGGCGCCGTAAAGGTATTTAAAGGTCGCGCCCACTGAAAATTCGCTCAGAATGGGATGAGGCGGCTTTAAAGGCTTCGCTGCCGATAGTGACGCGGAAGAATAGGCTAACGCTTCCATCTCGACATTGCTCAAATCGTAGGCTGTGTTTGTAACAGGCCCGGTCATTGCCATTTCAAAGATATCGGCCGGTAGTTTTGCGTAGCCATACGAGTGGATATCGATATTAAATGCATAACTCTTAATCGAAACGCCTAAGGCTGGCAATCCTAAAAACATATTAAACTTCAGATCATCGGCGTCGAGTTTGTCTATAATATCGTTTTTTTGTTCCTGTTCAAGTTTTTCACCCTTTTTGAAATTATCCGAAATGAATGTCGGTGAAAACACATTATTGCCAAAACCCGTCGCGAACGAGACCGGCAGGTAAAAGGAGAAAGATGGATTATTCTTCAAGCCGAGGTTAGCCGGATTCCAGCCAACCGACCGAACGCCGAACATGCCGCTCGAATTAGCCCCGGCGGTTCCCATGCTGTATCCGGTTTTCTGCGGCTGCGCATGTAAAAAGGAAATAAATCCGAAAGTGAAAAGCAAACTGATAAGTATTGTCGTAAATTTTTTCATTTTACTCTTCCTCCCCTTCCGGATCGATTTCGAAGTGAACTGTCGCCGCCGCTCGCACTAATAGCGAATCATCCCCATGAATATGAACTGTATCGCCGTTTGTGCCGTGTAAAGTAATCGCCTGCTGTGTAAAAAACGGCGTTCGCCGGAATATATCCAATGCTGTCGAGTCGAGGAAAAATGCCAGCGTAGTTTCCGCTAAGGATGTTCTATAGTTTACTATCGGGCTTTGAGGAATGGCAATTGACAAAATTGTGTCCATGTCCTGCACATCATTGCCCATCATAAGATCGACTTTCCCGGCGATGGGAATATTGTTCGCTAACCTGACGCGAAGCAATACGTCCTCAACCGGTTGATCGATCTCATCCTCGATTTCTACAGGATCGCTGAAAAAAGTTGTGGTTTCTGCCGTAAACTTCAGTGAGGATTTTATCCTGACTCTTCCTTCGAAACCGTTATCTTCAGAAATATGCATTAGGTCTGTATATCCGGGGAAATAATGCACTCCAAGTCCTATCCAGCCTGAAGCGGTAATCGTATCCGGCAATATATCCGACAGCCTGTCGGCGTCCGGAACTCGAATCGTAGTTGTATCGCCAGGAAACACGTTCTTGCTCACAACAAGCGTATCGGTTTCATTATTGGAGCTGTTTTTTGCGACTAAATTCAAATCCAGTTTCAACGGAATTGCCGATTCGCCGATTATTTTTATGAACACGGTATCGCGAGTGAAATGAATATTGTCCAATCCCTGCGGTATATCGATGGACGTGGTTTGTTCAGGAAAATCTATCTCAATTTTATCCAAAACTCCGCTGAGCTCGGATAGAATTAAATCTCCGATCCAGTACTCGATTTCAACGCCCTGGTAGCCTGCTATGGTTTGATACGGTGTGCCGTTATGCCTCGTGATTCTGGAATCCTCGACGGTCACCTGATTGTTAACCATAACTCTCTGTTCATCCAATGGCATTGTGATTGAATAATCGGTTAAATCAACCGCCTGAACGTCCGTCCACTGCTCGGGATCCAATTCGATCGGTAAAGACAACGCATCGCCGTTCTCATTAGTAACATCCTCGAAAACCATATCGATGAACAGTTTAGATTCCGTAGTATTTTTGAAGCGGAAATAAGCGTTTCCGGTTTTAATCTTGGCTTCGGAAATCTTATTTTCGTCTTCCCAGCTTATTTGATCATCCTCGGAAAAGCTTTGTTCGGCAATTTCTGCACTGGCTGAATCTACTTCCGTTTCACTGATCTGGATTATAGTCAGCATGTGTTCTTCGCCGGTTATTTCGACAAGGTCGGCTCCGGCGCCGGGCGATCTTCCCTCGATATTCATTAGAATTTCGTTGCGGACAAATTTCCCGCTGAGATCGATGCTGTCAACCGCTGAACTTTCAGAAGCTATTGTCTGTCCGCCAAAATCGGCAGAACCGAGCAGTTCACCGGTGTTGTTCTCCATGGTTAGCGAAATATCCTCAAGATCAAAAGGAAAATGGTTTTCCAATGTAATAAACATCTTACCATCTCGAACGGCTACCCAGTGGAAAATATTGAATTCCAAATTCTCTTGCAGTTGCGGGAATTCGAATGGCGGGATTGGACCGTTATAACCCGGCTCCAGATTGGGATTTACATCGTTGACATAGACGGCGTTGCTGTCCGGATCAGGTTTTTCGATTTGTATTACCCCAATTTCATTTGTGTACCGTCCGGTATCAGATGAATTGTAGGTTAATCTCTCTCCAACTTCCTGCCTTTCAAGCTGTTCAATGAATTCAAACCTGAGGACGCCGTCCGATTCATTTTCCAAAATACCCCACCCTTGCTCGGCATAGGCTTCTGAATCGGTCAGGGCTAATTCCGCCATTGTGTAAGTGCGTTCGCTAAATGGCACAGTTGCCTCAATTGTCCATGCAGGAGCGCCTATGTTTTCATAATCAAGGCTGCAACTCTGAATCAAAAAAGCGCCGGCAATCAAGACAAGAAAGACTAAAATGCTGTGAATTCGCATTTTGGCTCCGAAAAAAAGAAAATTAAAATGCTGTGTTTCCTGATATTTTGCTATTAAAGCAATATATCGAGATTGCAGCACAATTTTGCTATTACAATGTGCAATGAATAGTGTACAAATTACCGGCTTGTTCCCAAATTACCGGCTCGTTCCCAAATTACCGGCTCGTTCCCAAATTACCGGCTCGTTCCCAAATTACCGGCTCGTTCCCA